>DASUJK010000089.1:0-4515 GCA_036279295.1 Pseudonocardiaceae bacterium
ATGCTGAAGGCTTACCTCGGCTACCTGCTCGGGGACGGCCAGAAGCTGCTGCCCGACCTGTCCTACGCGCCGCTGCCGTCCAGCCTCGACCAGAAGGCCATCGCGCAGCTGGACCAGATCACCGTCTCCTCGTAAGGACAACCTTCATGACACAGGCATCTCTATCACCGAAGGGCCTGTCCTCATGAGCGCGACCGTGCAGGCGGACCCGGCCACCCCGGCCGGGTCCGCCTCCGGGCTGATGCCCCGCAGGCCGCTCGGGGACCGTGTCTTTCAGTTGCTCGCGCTCGCGTCCGGCCTGCTGGTGCTGGTGATCCTGGTCCTGATCGCGGTCACCATGTCCCAGCAGTCCACCTCCTGGTTCACCTCGGAGGGCTGGTCGGGCATCTTCTCCCTCGACTGGGACCCGGCGCACGGGAAGTTCGGCGCGCTGGCGTTCGTGTACGGCACGGTCGTCATGTCGCTGATCGCGATCATCCTCGCGTTCCCGGTCAGCGTCGGCGTCGCCTTGCTGCTCACCGAGGTGGTGCCGCGCCGCTGGGCACAGCCCATCGTGTACGTCATCGACCTGCTCGCGGTGGTCCCCTCGGTCGTCTGGGGCCTGTGGGGCATCCTGGTACTCGTCCCCTGGCTGCAGACGGCGATCTATCCGCATGTCGCCTCGGCGGTTAACGACATCTGGATCCTCGGCAATCTGTTCGGACCGCTGAACGGCAACTACGTGAGCGGCGCCTCGTTCTTCACCGCGGGCCTGGTCCTGGCCGTCATGATCATCCCGATCATGACGTCGCTGTCCCGTGAGGTGATCGCGACCGTACCAGCCAGCGACAAGGAGGGCGCGTACGCGCTCGGCGCGACCCGGTGGGAGATGATCCGTGGTGCCGTCTGGCCGCACAGCCAGGTCGGAGTCATGGGGGCCACCCTGCTGGGGCTCGGCCGGGCGATGGGCGAGACGATCGCGGTGGCCCTGGTGTGCGGCGCCTCGGCGACGGTCACCTCGCACCTGCTCACCCCCGGCTACGCCATGCCCGCGGTCATCGCGCTGCAGTTCGGCGAGGCCACCGTCGGTGTGTTCCGCGCCGCGCTCATCGGCATGGGCGTGCTGCTGTTCCTGCTCACGATCATCGTCAACCTGTCCGCTCGCGCGGTCGTCGAGCGGAACGCGCGGCGCATGAGGGGGGCTGCCTGATGGCCGCCGTCACTACCGCCCCGGGGGGCGTCGACCTGCGCGAGCCGAGCGGCTGGCGGCGTGCCAAGAGCCAGTTCGCGACCGGCGCCATGTGGTTCGCCTTTGTCTGCCTGCTGGTCCCGCTTGGCTTCGTCCTGGTCACCGTGATCGCCAAGGGCGCGTCGATCATCAACTGGCGGTTCCTGACCGCCGGCATCCCGCCGAATGTCCTGCCGGCGAACTTCGGCGGCATGGGCCCGGCGGTCCTCGGCACGCTGGAGATCACCGCATTCGCGGCGGTCATCGCGATCCCCCTCGGCATTCTCGGCGCGGTCTATCTCAACGAGTACGGCGGCAACCGCCCGCTGGCCAGGCTGCTCTCGTTTCTGTCCGACGTGATGACCGGCGTCCCGTCCATCGTGATGGGCCTGTTCATCTACACGATCTGGGTGATTCCCAACGGGCTCACGGGGCTCTCGGGGATGGCAGGGTCGTTCGCCCTCGCCTGCCTGATGCTGCCGATCGTGATCAGGTCCAGCTACGAGATGCTTCGCCTGGTGCCTGACAGTCTCCGGCAGGGCAGCTACGCGCTCGGCGCCACCAAGGCACGGGTCGTGCTGACCGTCGTGCTGCCCTCGGCGATTGGTGGCATCGTGAGCGGCGCCCTGCTCGCGGTCGCCCGCGCGGCTGGCGAGACGGCGCCGCTGCTGTTCACCATCGGGGTGGTGACGGCGAACAACCCGAACCTCTTCTCCGGTTCGAACACCGCGTTGTCCGCGCAGATCTGGCTGAACGCGTCGCAGCCCTATGTCGGCGCGCAGGCCCGTGCCTGGGGTTCGGCGCTCACGCTGATCGCGATCACGTTCATCTTGATGATCGTGGCCCGTCTCGTCACCGCACGCTTCAATAGGTACTCTCGGTAGGGGTGCAACATGGAACAGCCTGAACCGGACGTCGTCGAGCAGACGGTTAGTACGAACCTGCCGCGGCTGGAGACTAGGGTCCAGTCGCCGGCGACGATGCCCGGGACGACTATCTTCGACGTGCGGAACGTGTCGATCTGGTACGGGTCCTTCAAGGCCGTAACGGATGTCTCGCTGCCGATCTATGAGAACGAGGTCACCGCGTTCATCGGCTCGTCCGGCAGCGGCAAGTCGACCGTGCTGCGCGCGCTGAACCGGATGAACGACCTGGTGCCGGGCGCGCGCGTCGACGGTGAGATGACGTACCGGGGTGCTGACCTTTACGGCAAGGGGGTCTCGGCGACGGCGGTCCGCCGCCGGATCGGGATGGTCTTCCAGAAGCCGAACCCGTTCCCCAAGTCGATCTACGACAACGTGGCGTACGGCCCGCGGATCAACGGCGAGCGGAACAAGGCGAGGCTCGACGAGATCGTCGAGCGCTCGCTGCGCGGGGCGGCACTGTGGGACGAGGTGAAGAACCGGCTCAAGCAGTCGGGTCTCGCGCTGTCCGGCGGCCAGGCGCAGCGGCTGTGCATCGCCCGCACGATCGCGGTCGAGCCGGACGTGGTGCTGATGGACGAGCCCGCCTCGGCCCTCGACCCGATCGCCACGCTCGCGATCGAGGACCTGATCCGCGAGCTCAAGCAGAACTACACGATCGTGATCGTGACCCACAACATGCAGCAGGCGACCCGGGTCAGCGACCGCACGGCGTTCTTCTCAGTCCTCACCGACTCCAAGAGCGACACGCGCACCGGCATCCTCGTCGAGCACGGCCCGACCCAGCAGATCTTCGAGGACCCGCGGGACAACCGGACCCAGGCCTACGTCACCGGACGCATCGGGTAGAGGTCAGTACCGAAGAACGGGTGCGGCTGACGCGTCAGCCGCACCCGTTCTGCTTTTTCACTTGTCTTCAGGCTTGCGCGGAGCGGAGCCCGCGAGGTAGACGACACGGCGGGCGATGTTGACCGCGTGCGCGCCGAGCCGCTCGTAGTCCCGCGCGACCAGCGCCATCTCCATCGCGACGGGGACCGCCATCTGCCCGGAGGCAAGCTCGGCGGTGAGGCTGGAGTGCAGTTCGTCCATGTCGTCGTCCTGCACGGCTAGCGCCCCCGCCACGCTCCGGTCGCGCTGGTACCAAGAGTCGGCCGCCTTGCGCCACATCTCGGCGGCGAGGTCGCCCATCCGCGCCACCAGCCCCTTGGCGCGGGGCGTGAGATCGCTGCCGAGGGCGTGGCTGGCAGTGGCCGCGATGTGCACCACGAGGTCGTGCGACCGTTCCAGTTCCGGCACGATGCGCAGCACCGACAGCAGGAAGCGGAGGTCGGACGCCACCGGGGCCTGGAGCAATATCTCCCGGTTGGCCAGCCCCTCGACCTCGAGGTAGAGGGCGTCGATGACGGTGTCCCGCTCGGCCAGCAGCGGGTAAGCGTCGTCGCTGCCGTTAAGCAGGGCCTGCGTCGCTACGGGCAAGCCCTCGGCGACCATCGCGAATAGCTCGATGACCTTGCTCTCGATGGCCTCAAGCTCATTGTCAAACTCTTGCCGGTGCTCGCTCATGCGCAGAGCCTACGGACCGCGTGCGAACCGGCGCCAACCTCCAGGAAACCAGCAGGTGACACAATTGCCTGCGATCCGTTAGGAGCGACCTGCCCCGGATACGGGTGCGGCGGGGGCGAACCTCGCCCCCGCCGCACCCTGCCGCCCAGACCAGGGCCGCCCAGACCAGGGCCGCTCAGACCAGGAACTCGACCTTGGTCACCTGGCCGATGTCAGCGGTGACCTCCTGCTCGAGGCGGACGTTGCCGGGAGCGAGGACGCGCAGCACCCACTCGCCAGGCGCGGCGAAGAAGCGGAAGCCGCCGTCGTCGCCGAGCGGCACCTCGGCGACGAACTCGTCGCCGCTGCCGAGCAGCCGGGCGTAGCCCGTAGAGACCGGGGCGCCACCGCGGAGCACCTGCCCCTCGATGATCGCCTCCTTGCCCGCCTTGTCCTTCGTGATGGTCACGCCGCCCGCAGGTGCGCCGCAGCTGTCATTGCTCACTTGCCCTCACCCAGTTCGATCGGCACGCCCACCAGGGAACCGTACTCGGTCCATGATCCGTCGTAGTTCTTCACGTTCGGCAGGCCAAGGAGCTCGTGCAGCGCGAACCAGGTGTGCGCCGAGCGCTCACCGATCCTGCAGTACGCGATCGTGTCCTTGCCGAAGTCCACGCCCGCCTGCTCCTTGTACAGAGCAGAGAGTTCCTCGTCGGACTTGAACGTGCCGTCCTCGTTCGCGGCCTTCGACCACGGGACGTTCTTGGCGGTCGGGATGTGCCCGCCGCGCTGCGCCTGCTCCTGCGGCAGGTGCGCCGGGGCGAGCAGCCGCCCGGAGAACTC
>DASUJK010000090.1:0-5903 GCA_036279295.1 Pseudonocardiaceae bacterium
CCACCTCCTCATCCTGTCTACGGACACACCGCCCAGGTGTCCGTAGTGGACAACGCGCTCGGCGGGGATTCGCCTAGCCGCCGTTGCATCCGCAGATGGGTAGGGCGGCGTCGATGTCGTCCTGGGTGACGATCGACAGGCCGTCGGAGCCGAGTGTATGGATGGCCACGGCCGCGTTGTGTCGTCCGATTTTGGCGTTTTGATCCATGCCGCCGGGAGAACGCATCGTCGCGCGGAGATCGTCCACTACACCGGTTTGCACGCTCTGATCCGACAACTGAAGCACCCGGTTAATATTGTAGTCGAAGATAAAGCCGCTGATGATGTCCTCGACAAGGTCGCTGCGGAGCTGAAGCCGCTCCTCCAAGCCGCTCAGATAGGTCAGCGAGTCCTGCCGCCTGGCAACCAGCTTCTCAGCCTCGGTCGTGTGCTTGCTGACCAGCTTCGCGACGTTGACTGTCGCTACGATGTGGTTCGCGACTACCCCGATGGATGTCCTGATGTCGGCGGTCTTGTCAGCGAACTGCTTGACCAGCGTCGGAACCTTTTCACGCAGCGTCTCCTGGAGGTGTTCGTCGCAGGCCTCGGCAAGCGCGTCGACCATCGGCGCCGCCAGCGGGAATCGGCTACCAACCAAGTCCTTCAGACGGTTCCACGCGGGTTCGGACGCAATTTTCTCGGTCTGCAGCAGCACTTCCTCGTCGCTAATGATCTCGGTTTGGTTGTCACTAAAATACGAATCGGCTCGATCCCGGGCGATGGCGGCGTGGTCAACAGTCAGGTCGAGGTCGTGCGGCACGTCGACCGGATCGTCGCCGCGGGATGCGTCGATGACCGACGAATCGGACACGTTCTGGAAATCGCCCGCGCGGCTTTTTTCGGTCGCTAACCGTTGCGCGTCGACCGGGCTGCTCTGCGCCAACGGCACCACCAGTTGATCCGCCTGCTTCTGAGTCACCGCGACCTGGTCGGGCAGTTGGTCCCGATTCGCCACGGCCCGTTGGTAGTCCGCCGGCATCGCACTCTTGATCTGCGCGTACAACTGCGAGACGACCGCGCTGCTCAGGTCGGCCTCTACCTGCTGGGCCGCGAACCGGTAGTTCCCGGTGCTGACCACCGCCTGCAGGCGCAGTCGAGTGCCCAGCGCGCTGGAGACATTGGTGAGAAAGGTGAACGAGGCCAACACGGTCAATGTGACGGCGACGGGTCCGCTGTACCGACCGTAGAACGCGGCGGTCCGGTTCAGCGCCTGCGCCACGCCGTACCGCACGGATGGTGGTTCGTCGGCAGCGTTCGTGTGCCGCCGACCGCGCGCCTGCCGGGCCAGCAGCAGGCAGGTCAGCAGCCACACCCAGACCAGGACCAGGAACATCGGCCCTTCCTTCAACTTGATCCAGGTGTCATAGAATTCCGACACTGTCGACAGCGCCCGCTGCGTGCTGATCAACTGCGCCACCGTCAGGGCGCCCTTGACGAACGTGAACACCATCGCCACGGTGAGATAGAGCGCGATGACGGCACCGATCGCACCCAGGTACACGATGGCGGTGCTTGCGAGCGTATTCCGGAACAGGACCCAGAACCGCCGCCGCGTCGCAAAGGCGAACCGGTCCACCGCGTGCAGCCGGTTGCGTCGCGCGCATAACCCGATAATGCACCATATGAGACACAATAGACCAGTATATAGCGGAGGTTGATTGTTCTCGCCGATCAGCCCCGCGAGTACGAACAGCGCCACGACACCGTTGCGCAGCCGCCAGTTCGGCATGCGGATTCGGATCATGACACCGTCATCCGGCCACTCGTGATCGCCTATTATTCGTTCGTCGAGCCGCGCCTTCGACAGCCGGATCGTCGTTCCGTTTCGCAGCCGGGCTGGCAGGGTGAACGTACCGACCAGGTTCTCGCCATCGCGGGTTCGCACCGCGATCCGTTGCTCGAACTGGGTTGCGGCCTGCTTCCGGCTGATCACGATGGAGTCCATCCATCCGATTTTAGAGGCAGGGCTCCATCAAGGTCCTGTTTTAGCGGTCAGAATGATGATGACCTTGTATGGGTAGGTGGCGTCGAGCGGCGGCGGTGCCGTGGCCTGCGCTCGGGGTATGGCGTGCGGTGGCCCCTGGGAAGGGTAGGAGTGCGGGTGTGCGGAGGATGCCCGGGCCGGGGCCCGGCTGGCGGGACCAGGACGGGCCACACCGGGTCGACGGCTACTGTCCGTTGCGGTCATATGCCGCGATCGGGGATGGCCGGACGGTCGCGTTGATCGCCGACGACGGTGCGGTCGACTGGCTCGCGTGGCCGGATCTGGACTCGCCGAGCGTGTTCGCCGCGGTGCTCGACGCCGAGCGCGGCGGGAGCTTCACCCTGGCACCGGCGGTGCCATTCCGGGTCCGGCGCCGCTACCTGCCCGGCACGAACGTGCTGGAGACCACGTTTGTCACCGACGGCGGCGTGGCCCGCCTGTTCGACCTGATGAGTTTGTCCGGCGACCGGCTCGGGCCAAGCCGGGAGTTGCAACGCCGGGTGGACGGCGTGACCGGCCGGGTGCCGATGACCTGGCGGGTGTGGCCGCGGTTCGGCTACGGCCGGCGGGCCACCCGGGTAGGGTGGCGGTCCGGGGTACCGGTGGCCACCTCAGGTGGTGACGCCCTTGCCGTGCGGGCGTTCGACGCGGGGACCGCCGAGATCGACGACGGCGCGGTACGCGGCCGGTTCCTGACCGCGCCCGGCTCGCGCTCCATGATCGCGCTGTGTGCGGCCCACCACGAACCGCTGGTGTTGCCGACCCGGGCGGAACTGGACGAACGGTTCGCCGGGACCGTGGCCAGGTGGCGGCGGTGGGCGGCCAGCCGGACCTGCTGGGGCCGGTGGCAGGACGCGGTGCGGCGCAGCGCGCTGGCGCTCAAGCTGCTGGTGTACGCCCCAACCGGTGCGGTGGCCGCGGCGGCGACCACGTCCCTGCCCGAACAGATCGGCGGCGGCCGGAACTGGGACTACCGGTTCAGTTGGGTCCGCGACTCGGTCTTCACTCTGGAGGCGCTGCAACACCTGGGCTGTGGCAACGAGGCCGAGGCCTACTTCTGGTGGCTGATGCACGCCACCCAGTTGACTCGGCCCCGGCTGCGACCGCTGTACCGGTTGGACGGTGGCTCGCGGGCCGTCGAGCGGACCCTGCCGCTGGCCGGCTACCGGGGCTCGCGGCCGGTGCGGACCGGCAACGCGGCGGTTGACCAGCTCCAGTTGGACACCTACGGGGAACTGCTCCAGACCGTATGGGTGCACACCGAGGCCGGCAGCGCGCTCGACCCGGACATCGGCCGGCGGCTGGCCGCCACCGCGGACCTGGTGTGCCGGCTGTGGACCGAACCGGACGAGGGGATTTGGGAGGTCCGCAGCACCCCGAAGCACTTCACCCACTCGAAGATGATGTGCTGGGTCGCCCTGGACCGGGCCGCCCGGCTGGCCGACCGTGGCCTGGTTCCGGCCCGGCATGCCCACCGCTGGCGCGAGCAGGCCGCGGCCTGCCGGGACTTCGTGGAGCGGCGCTGTTTCTCCGCCGGCAAGGGCAGCTACCTGCGCTCGGCCGCCGATGCGGACGGTGAGGACCTCGACGCGAGTGTCCTGCTGGGACTGCTGGCCGGTTACGGCGACGCCGGCTCACCACGCTGGCACGGCACCGTCGACGCGGTGCGCCGGGAACTGGGCCACGGTCCGTACGTGTACCGCTACACCGGTGAGGATGGCCTAGCCGGCACCGAGGGGGCGTTCCTGTGCTGCTCGTTCTGGCTCGCCGAGTCACTCGCCCGCACCGGGCGAATCACCGAGGCCACCGCCCTGATGGACCAGATGATCGGGCTGGCCAACGACGTCGGGCTCTACGCCGAACAGGCCGACCCGGGCACCGGGGCGTTCCTGGGCAACCTGCCGCAGGGGCTGAGCCACCTGGCCCTGATCAGCGCGGCCATCACGATCTCCGCCGAGCGCACCCCGTGAGCGAGCCTTGGCGAGCGAACCAGGTAGCACAGTGCGCTCGTGCCTCATGCCCGCACGCAGCGAAGCGAGGACGGGCATGAGCAAGCCTTGGCGAGCGATGAGCGCGGCGCCGGCGGAGCCGACCGGACAACACGGCAGGAGGTCGGACCGGTGAGTGTGTGGGCCGCCCTGGCCGGTGGGTTCATCGGCACCCTGGTGCTCACCACGGCGCTGAGCGCGGCCACCGAGGTGAACCTCACCCGGATGGACCTGCCGTTCCTGCTGGGCACTGCGCTCACCGCGAACCGGACCCGGGCCAAGGCTCTCGGCTACGGCGCGCACTTCGTCTTCGGCCTGGCCTTCGCCCTGGGCTACTACGCGCTTTTCCTGGCCCTCGGCCGACACGACTGGTGGCTCGGGGCGCTGTTCGGGCTCGGCCACGGCCTGTTCGCCAGCACCGTGCTGGTCAACGTGCTGCTCCCGCTCGTGCACCCCAGGATGGGCACACCGCTCAGCGATGCCACCTCGGCGGCGCTGCTGGAGTCACCGGGGTTCCTGCAACTCAACTACGGCCTGACCACGCCGCTGGTCAGCGTGCCGACCCATGTGCTCTACGGCACCATCGTCGCGCTGTTTCTCACCCTGTCCGGCTGACCCGGTGCGGGCGGCGCCGAGGGTGAGCCGTTCGCCGAGCGCCGCCCGAGCCGCACGCTCCACATCGGCCGGTTCGAGTCGGTGGGCGTCGTCGATGACGACCAGGTCCCAGGGTTGTGCCCGGATGAGGCGGATTGTCACCTCGCGCTCGTGCCGCAGGTAGGTGCAGGCGGTGTCGAAGTCGTGCACCACGGGGTTCACCCGGTAGCGGGAGAGTTTGGTGATGAACCAGTCCAGCCAGCCGGGCCCCTCCCGTTCGGCGGCCCGTCGCAGCGCGACGGCCTGGTCGCCGTCGAGGTGGACGAACACCGGCCGCAGCGGCGCGAGCAGGGCGGTGAGTTCGTCGAGGAAACGTGCCGCCGCCTGTTGGCTGTGCCCCCAGGCCAGCAGCGAGTGCAGGAACGGAACCAGCGAGTCGGCGAGCGCGACGTCGGCGCCGCGGGTCCGGACCGCGTCGAGGTAGTCCGCGGTGGTGCGCAGCAGCGTCGCGAGCCGCACCTGTCCGGTGGCGGCGAACTCGCCGACCAGCGGGGCGAACTCGACTCGGTGTGCCGTGTCCTCTTCGCGGAAGTGGTCCACCCGCAGTCCCAGGTCCGTCAGCCAACTGTTCAGCCCGGCGCACAGGGTGGACTTGCCGATTCCCGGGGCCGAGCCGGTGACCGCGATCAGGCGAGTCACGGCACCGGTCCGCCGCTCACCCGGGCCCGACCCAGCGGTCGGCGCGACCGGTGTGCCGGAACAGCGCGTGCCCGTCCTCGTCGGCACCGACGAACGTGAAGAGCTGGTGCCTGCCGTTGCGTTTCTCGGCGCTGGCCAGCGTGTCGCCGCGCAGCGGGACCAGTTCGTTCCGTTCCGGCTGCCCGCCGAGCTGGGCGTAGAGGCCCTTGGGCGTCCAGTCGGCCCAGATCCTGCCGTCGGAGTCCTGGCTGACCGCCGTGTCGGCGACCGCCGAGGAGTACCGGCCGAGGTACCGGGACGCCCCGGCCACGGTGGCCCCGGCGACCGGTTCGGGAAGCGGCGGGAGTTCCACGCCGGCCAGCTCACGCAGCGCGTACCCGATGATCTCGGTGTAGAGGCCCCGCGGGCTGCCGCCGTTGGTTACCAGCGCGACGGCCACGTCGCGGTCCGGGACCACCCGCAGAAACGCGTACTGCCCGATGGTGTCGCCGTCGTGTCCGATCACGGTGCCGCCCGGCCAGTCGAAGATCTGCCAGCCCAGGCCCCACGCGTCACCGAAGCCGCCCAGGTACGGCAGATCGACCTGGGGTACCCGCATC
>DASUJK010000091.1:0-60363 GCA_036279295.1 Pseudonocardiaceae bacterium
GCTCACCGAGTTGGCCCTCGGCCGGTCCAACCGGGAGATCGCGCGGTCGTTCGGGGTCTCGGAGAAGACCGTGAAGACGCATGTCAGCGCGGTGCTGCGCAAGTTGGGGGTGCAGGACCGGACACAGGCCGCCCTGCACGCGTTGCGCGAAGGCCTGGTGGACGGGTGACTACCGGTGGTTCCTGGGCACCGGCGGCAACGGCATGATCATCGTCGGCGTCTCGTCGGTCGGGTCCTGTTGCTGGGGCTGGCCGGCGCGGCGGGCCCGCAGCAGCTCCAGGGCGAGCGGGATCACGGAGATGATCACGATGACCGCGATGGCGGGCAGCAGGTACTTGTCCACGCCGGGCACGGTGGCGCCCAGCGCGTAGCCGGCCAGTGTCACTCCGATCGACCAGACCACGCCGCCGAGCACCTGCCAGACGGTGAACACCCGGGTGGGCACGGCGAGCATGCCGGCCAGCGGATTCAGCACCGTGCGCACCACCGGGATGAATCTGGCCAGCACGATGGCCTTCGGATAGCCGTAGCGGGCGAACAGCTCATCCGCCCTGGCCACACCGGCCTTGAGCTGGCGATTGCGTACCTTCGCCAACAGCGAGCGGCCACCGCGCCGACCGAGCACGAAGCCGGCCTGCGCGCCGAGCAGCGCACCGCAGACGGCGGCGACCAGCACCGCGGGCAGGGACAGGTGGACGCGGGCGGTCATGTCGGTCGTGCAGAACAGGCCCGCGGTGAACAGCAGCGAGTCGCCGGGCAGGAAGAACCCGATCAGCAGGCCGGTCTCGGCGAACAGCACCACGAAGACACCCAGCGCGCCAAGGCTGGACAGCCACGACGAAGCACTCAGCGGATTCATACCGCCTCCGTCTCTTTTCGTCTGCGATGTCGGTCGTGCCGCCTGGCAGGGTAGACGTCATTCGTCAGCGGCCCGTCGTCGGCCGAGCAGGATGCACCGCGCCGCCCACCCCGGTGGCCGCCGGACGGGTCAGCGGGGTCGGGCGTGCGTACCAGGCGTACCAGTCCCGGCTGGACGGGGTCAGGTAGTGCTGGGGGTCCTTCTGCTCGCCCGGAAACAGCTGGTAGCCGTGTGGTGCGCCGGTCGGTGAGTCGTGGAAGTACGCACCGGTGACCCAACTCGGGTTGATGTCCAGTTCCATGCCGCGCACCACGCCGGCAGCACGCAGCAGCCGGCCGAGCGTGCACACCGAGAGCGCCGGGCCGCCGACGTAGACCTCGGCGCCGGTGGCGGTCACGCCGAACCCGGAGCGGTCGATGTACGCTGCCTGCCCGATCGTCCTGCCCCACTCGGCCGGACCGCCGGACTGGCACGTCGGGTTGACGATTCCGTTGTCCACCAACAGCACCAGGTTCTGGCGCACGCTGGCGACGGCGCTGCTCATCCGGACCTCGCGGTTCCACGAGCCGACGGTCGCCGTGCCGTCGGTGCGCAGCACCAGGCTGGCCGCGTCGTTCACCAGGGGCAGCACGGTGCGGCCCTCGCTGTAGTAGCCGCCGTGGCTGTCGCCGTTGAGCCGGAAGCCGCCGTTGAACACAGCGACCACCGTGCGCTGGAGTGCCGGCGTGAGCGACGTCGGTGCGTGCCAGGTGCCGCCAGGATCGTGATAGCCGGGATTGAGCTGGCCGCTGACGTAGGTGGGGTCCAACCACAGCACGCCTGCCACGTACGACGTGTGCACCGCGTCCGGGCGCAGCTCGGCCACCCGGACGGCGGGCTGGCCGTGCACGGTGACGACGGTCTGCCACTGCCCTTCACCGGGCAGTGGTGGCCCGGCCGCCAGCGTCGTGATCGGCGGCGGTGCCGGCAGCCCGGTCGTCCGGTGGGTCGGTGTCGGCTCCGCGCCTGCCGCGCTCGGGATGCCACCGGCCGGTGTGCCGCCGACGACGGGCTGATGATGTTGGTACTGCTGCCGTTCCAACCAGGTGACGACGCTGCCGAGGCCGTGATCCCGGCTCCACTCGGCCAGTCGGGCCGACACGCTGTCCGAACCGGGTGCGGCCAGCGTGGTGCCGATCGACCAGCCGACGACGGCGACGAACACGATGCACCCGACCAGCACCACGCGCAGCACCGACCGAGCCCACTTGGGCAGTCTGGCGATACGGTGCTTGGGCACAGCCATGTCCGTCCGTAGCTTCTACAGTCTTGTAGAAGCTTAGCCCGCGCAGGCGTGAGGTCGAGGTAAATCACACTAACCGCGAGGGAGCGGGTGCGGCCAAGCTACAACAGGAAACCGCACCCACCAGGAACCCACCGGACGAGGCCACTCAGCTCGTCCACCGAGTGGCCGCTGCGTAATCCTTCGCCAATGTGGCCTGCAACGCGTTGATCACCGTCGGCGTGCCGACCGTCAGGCCCAGTTCCCGGTTACGGCTCAGCGATGCCGTGGTGAAGTTCTCCGAACCGAGGAACGCCCGCGCACCGGAATGGCCCGCGTCGGCGACGATCACCTTGGCGTGGATGTAGAGCGACGCACTGGCCGAGTAGGTCGCCACCCGCGCGCCTGCCTTGACCAGCCGGTCGAAGTCGTCGGCCCACTCCGAAGCCCGCGTCATGGTCACTTCCACCGTGACGCCACGCCCGGCCGCCGCGATCAGTGCGTTCTCGATGGACTTGCTGGACATCTCCTCGTTCTCCACCGACAGCGAGGACTTCGCGCCGTTGATCACGGCCTCCATGTCCGGGGTGGCTGTCGTCGGGCTCCACACCAGGTCCGCGCCGGTCGGCGGGGTGATCGACGAGCCGTCGAAGTCGGCGGCGAACGTCTTCTCGATCGCGGCCACGTCGGTCGCCGTCGTGTCCACGACCGCGAAATCCCTTGTGGTGCTGTAATACCGGCTGGTCAGGTTGCCGGTGAGAATGACGGATGTCTTGTCGTCCACCGTGATGGTCTTCTGGTGGGTGGCGAGGTAACGCTTGTTCGCCCACGCCACCTGAACCTTGTGCTCGGTGAGATACGTGAACGCGGGCTGGTTGCTTTTCTGCTCGCGGTTGCGGTCCAGCACGACCCTGACCCGCACGCCGCGTTCGGCGTCCTGTGCCAGATCCTGTTCCGCCGTCTTGTCAACCAGTTCGTACATGGTCATGTCCAGCGACGTGTGTGCCGAACTGATGAACCGGTAGATCGGGTCGTAGCCCTGCTCGGGGTCGGTCACCAGGCCGGCCGCAGTGCCGGCGGGCTCGACACCGCCGGACGACGGCGCGCTGGCTAAGTCACCTAAGTCGACCTTGCACGCGGTCAGCGCCGCTGCGGTGAGCGCGACGGCCACTGTCGTGCGGACCACGCGATGGTTGGCGGCCATGGGTTCTCCTCACATCGCGGACCGAACCACGGAAGTGCTGTTATCCGTGTGGTTCCCGGTTCACGTGTGGTTGAACCGGTGAGGTGTCAGAACATGCCACTACCTGCGTTGATCGGCGTCCAGCCGGTCGCCTCGGCCCACGTTTCCGCCCGGCCGATGATCTCCATCACCAGTGGACCCTTGGCGTCGGCGTAGGCGTTCATGTCGGGCCACTCCTGGCCGGCCAGCCGCTGCTTGAGCTGCTGGTACGCGGCCAGGTCGGCGGGGTCGTGCCGCAGCCAGTCCCGGAACAGCAGGTGCCGGCGTTCCCAGTCGCTGCCGGCCTCGCAGATGTGCACGTGGACGTCTCGTGCCGGGGTACGCACCATCCGGTGGCCGTTCTCGCGGACACGCAGCTCGTAGCCCACGGCCAGCAACGAGTCCACATAGGATTCTTCTTCGATGTCCGCCACACTGACCTGGATGTCGATGATCGGTTTCGCCGCCAGGCCCGGTACCGACGTCGACCCGATGTGGTCGACGCGTCGGGCGGTGGTGCCCAGCGCGGTGGTGATCCGGTCGCGTTCGGTCGCGAACCGCGCGGGCCACGTGGGGTCCGGTGGCACGACGATGATGGGTCGTTGCTCGATGCCGCCGATCAGTCCGAACTCCTTGGTCACGTGGACCAGTCTCGCGCACCGGGGCCGGGGGCGGGCGGCGCCCCACCCCCGGCCCCGGTAGCGTCACGAGCTGGCCGTGAGTGCCGTGTCGTCGAGCACGAACGATGTCTGCTCCGAGCTGTCCTCGGTGCCGGTGAAGCTCAACGTGACCGTCTGGCCCGCGAACACGGACACGTCGTAGCTGTACTCGGTGTAGCCCATCGCCTTGTCCACATTGGAGAACGTCGCGATGGTCGTGCCGTTCATCGTGACCGTCAGGATGTCGAACTCACCGGTGGTCGTGGTCTCCGCCGAGTCGACGTGCAGGAAGAACGACAGCGTGGCCTCGCAGTCGGCCGGGATGGACACCGTCTGGGACAGGGTGTCGGTGTGGTTGGCGCCGTAGCCGTCCAGCCACGCGTCCCAGTTGCCGGTGTTCGGCGGTTCACCGAGCGTGGCGTTCTGTGCGATCACGCCGACACCGGCCGTCCAGCCGATGTTGCCGGACTCGAAACCGGGGTTGCCCAGCTTCTGGCCCTGCGTGCTGCATCCCGTGGTCACGTTGCCGATCGTCCAGCCGAACTCGGCCGACGCGGTGTCCCCGTTCGTGTCCTCGACGATCGCGACGACGTCGTAGCTGCCGTCGGTGGTCGGCGTGCCGGAGATCAGGCCGTTGTCGTCGACCACCAGGCCGTCCGGCAGACCGGAAACGAACCACGTGTACGGCGTCACGCCGCCGGTGGCGACCAGCTGCAGGCTGATCGGGGTGCCGACGTCGCCGGTCAGGTTGCCCGGATCGGTCACCGCCAGCCCGGTGCCGGTTCCGCTGCGGCCGAGCAGCGTGGCGGTCAGTGTGTCCCCGATCGGGGTGCCGATGCCGGTCACCTCGTCGTAGCCGGGGGTGGCCTGGTAGTCGACGTTGAGACCAGCCGTGATGTCGTGGAAGTCGGTCGCGTAACTGTCCTGGCTGAGGATCGGGTACAGCGCCGGGTTGGCGAAGCCGAGCGCGGGATCACCGGCCACCCTGGCCCGGTGGTCGTACAGCGCGGTGAAGCCCGCCCACATCGCCGCCGCCGCACTGGTGCCGCCGAACTTGCCCCATCGGCCGCCGGTGAAGATCGCATAACCGGTGTTCGGATTGGCCTCGGACGACACGTCCGGCACGGTGCGCATCGACTGGATGCCGGTCTGCCACGACGGCCGGGGATACCGCGTGGACACACCGCCACCGCTGCCCAGCCAGCCTCGTTCCGACGCGTAGGCGCCCGCCGTGCTCGCGGTCAGCCGGGTCCCACCGACGCTGGTGTCGAACGGGCTGGACGCCGGGTAGTCGACCGCCTTCACCCGAAGGCCGGACGTGGTGGGCGTGCAGCCGCGGGAACCGTCGTCGCCGGACGCGCCGTAGATGCTGATGCCCTCGGCGACGGCCTGGCTGAACGCGTTGTCCGTGGCCGTCATCGTGGCCGGCGTGCTGTCCTGTTCACAGCGGGCCCACGAGATGGACAGCACCGAGGCGCGGTCCTGCGACACGATGAGGTTGGCCATGTCGATCTGGCCCTGGTCGGTGTTGGGCGCCTCGTAGATCAGCTGGTTGGCCTCGGGCGCCACACCGTGCACGAGCTCGCTGTCCAGCTCGACCTCGTTCTCCCCGGCACCGGGATGCGCGTCGTAGTTCGCGCCGTCCACCGACACCGTGGTCGGCGCGGGGCCGGTCAGCCCGTACTGGGTGTTGTAGGTGGTCAGGTCGGAGGTCTGGTAGCCGTCGAACTCCCACAGCGCCACGGTGACACCCGTGCCGTCGGCGCCGATCTGGTCGTAGCGGTAGGCGGCGTTGTAGGCGCTCGGGGTCATGCCGCCGATCGGACTGATGCCCGGCCGCACCTGCGGGTCGGATGGCACCCGTTCCGGCTGTGCCGCCGTCTTGTTGGTCAGGCCGCTGACGCCGGACACGACCGATGCGATCCCGGCCGGCAGGGAGACCGCCGAGTCGTTGGCGAAGAACGTCGTGCCGCCAAGGGTGTAGTTGCTCAGTGACGTGTTGAACGCCGACGCGACGGTGTTCGCCGGGCCGGTCGCGTCCACCACCTGGCGGTTGCCGCTGACGCCGGTGACCGTCAGTCCCTTGGTGGCCAGGAACTGGCGGACCGAGTCGACATCCGCCGTGCTCGGCCCGAACTGGCCCGCGAACTGGGCAGGCGTCAGGTAGTGGCCGTAGTCGGCGGTACCCGGCGTGCTGACCGACCTGTTGAACGCCGCCAGTCCCGCTGTGTCGTGCAGGTTCAGGCTGACCGCGACCGAGACCTGCTGGTCGGCGGCGACAGCGCTCTGCCGCTGGGCACCGACGAACGTCGGCGCGGCCGTGCCCGGCACCGCGACCAGTGGCTGGGTCGCGGCCGTGGCCGTACCGGTGGCTGCCAGCGCCGAGGCGACGAGCGCTCCGACCACTACGGCAATCTGTCTCGCTCGGCGCGGTCTTGAGTGATTCATCATGCAGCATTCCTCTCGAACACAAGGATTTATGGACACCGACGGCACCGCACTTCCCGAAATGGGCAGCAGTGATTGCCCGCGCGTTTTTGGCACGCGGGTTTGTGGTTGTTGGTGTCGGGTCCGCTGCAATGATGAATTTGTCCGACTCGTCAGCACACCGCCGAAAGTAGGGAGCCGACAGCGGGTGATGTGACGAGCGTCACTGAAACAAAAGGGACGGCGACCACGATGGCGGCCGCCGTCCTGACAGTTACTACCAGATCTTTTCGAGTGCCCGCATGATGTTGCCGCCGGTCACCGCGATGATGTCCTCGTCGCTGTAACCGTGCTTGACCAGCCAGCCGACGATGTTGAAGAAGTTTTCCGTCGGATTCTCCAGACCGGACACATATTCCACGGGTTCGTATTCCGGCCCGTTGTGCGCCTGGTGCACGCCGAGGTTCGCCGCGAAGATCTTGTGCAGCCCGACATGGTCGCCGTACAGCGTGTCGGGGCCGAACGCGACGTGCTCGATGCCCATCAGGTCGACGCAGTAGGTGAAGTGGTCCATCACGGACTCGATGGAGTGCCGAGGGTGGGCGTGGGAGAGCGACGTGTGCGGTGCCGCCTCCAGTCCGATCACGCCGCCACTCTCCGCGCACGCGCGCAGCACCGAGTCCGGCTTCATCCTTGGCGTCGGCCATACCGAGCGAGCGCCCGCATGTGTGATGAGCACCGGCCGGTCGGAGTGCTCGAACGTGTCCAGGCAGGTCTGGTCACCGGAGTGCGACACGTCGATCGCGATGCCCAGCGCGTTCATCCTGGCCACGGCACGCTTGCCGAACACGGTCAGGCCGCCGTCGCCACTCTCCTTCAGCCCGGAGCCGAGACCGTTGGCCTCCGAGTAGGCGATGCCCATCTGCCGGATGCCCAACCCGTACAGGATGTCGATCCGGTCGACCTCGTTCTCGATCGGCGTCGCAGCCTCCAGCGACAGCACGATCGCGACCTCGCCGTTCTCGTGCGCCTCCCGGATGTCGTCCAGGCCGTAGGCGATCCTGGCGTAGTCCTGGTGGGCGATGTCCGACCGGCGCATGCCCAGGTCGTAGATGATGTCGTCCCACTTCCAGCCGAACTTGCTGGTGACGCAGGCGGTGCCGTCCATCATGTTGTCGAACACGGCGGTCATGCCGGAGCGCGACAGGCCGACGTAGCTGGTGTGCTCGCGGCCCGTGCGGATGTAGTCCCGGACCTGGTTCATGTCCGCGGGGAAGATCTGCGGGTGGTCGTGCAGGCTGATGATGATGTTCTCGTCGATCAGCCGCTTGGTGCGCTCGATCTGCTGCTCGTCCAGTGCCATGTCGTGCAGCGGCACCCGGCCGAACTCCTTGGCGAGCGCGAACTCGTCGTAGTCCTCGCCCTTCCGCAGGTAGGAGAACGACTGGTAGCCGTCGTATCGGGTGGGGCGGAATTCCACCGCGAACTCGTCGGAGTCGGCGTTGCTCATGCTGCGTCGCCCTTCGTTTGATCAGCACAGTTCGATCGGAGCGGGAGATTCGTGCAAGCTGGGTGCCATCCAAGACGGCATCTGTCGAGGAGTATTGCTCAGTCATTGGATGCCTGCAAGACTCATGTGGACTCAAGGAGTTGACGATGGCGTATGAGCGTTCGGCCACCGGGCCGGTCTTCTACCAGTGCCGAGGCGTGTTCGACGGCCTCGGCGACAGTGTCCGGTTCGGCAACGGACTACTCGTGGCCGACGGCCGCGTGCTCGGCGTCGGCCCGGCGGACACCCTCGCCGGCGCCGGTGTCGAGACACGGGATCTCGGCGATGTCGTCGTCGTGCCCGGCTTCGTGGACGCGCACACCCACGTGACGATCCGGCCCGGCGAGGGCGACCAGCACTGGCAGCTCGTGCAGCCCGCCGTGTGGCAGACGATCCGAGGGGTGCCGAACCTGCGGCGGATGCTGCACTCCGGCGTGACGACCGCCCGGATCATGACCGAGGAGAACGACATCGACTTCGAATTCCAGGACGCCGTCGCCAGGGGCGAGGTGGTCGGCCCCCGGCTGCTGGTGTCCGGGCCGGGACTCAGCCCACCCGGTGGGCACGGCAGTGCGGCCGGCGGTGTGGCCGGTGTCGGCCCGCTGCGCGAAGCGATCCGCAAGCGTGCCGAGCGGGGTGCCAACCACATCAAGATCTTCACCACCGGTGGTGTCTCGTCGGTCAACTCGTCACTGGCCGAGTCGAACTACTCCGGCGAGGAGATCGCGGCCATTGTGGACGAGGCCGCCAAGTTCGGCCTGCGGGTGTCCTCCCACGCGCACGGCGGTCCCGGCGTCGACCTCGCGGTGGCGAACGGTGTGCTGTCCATTGAGCACGGAGCGTTGCTGGACGAGCAGAACATCGCCGCGATGGTCGAGCACAACACGTGGCTGGTGCTGACCAACACGATCCTGTTCCACCCGGAGGGAATCGAACAGGGTGATGCACGGGTGCCGCAGATCATGGCCAAGGTGCTGGCCGCGCGCGAGTTCGCGACCGGCAACGCGGCCAAGATCCGGGCCGCCGGCATCCGGTTCGCGCTGGGTACCGACTCGATGCACGGGCTGTACGGCTACGAACTGGTGTGGGTGGTCGAGCACGGCTGGTCACCGGCGGAGGCGCTGATCGCGGCCACCCGGCACGGCGGCGAACTGCTCGGCGAGCAGGACACCGGTGTGCTGCGCGAGGGGTCGCGGGCCGACTTCGTGGTGCTGCCCGACGACCCGTGCCAGGATATTTCCGTGGTCCAGCGAGTGAGTGACGTGTATCAGGCCGGCCAGCGGGTGGACAGGAGCGCCGCATGACCCTGCGGGTCGACGAGGACCGGCTGCGCGGGGACATGGCCGATTTGGCCAGGATCGGCGCGCTGGACACAGGTGGGATCAGCAGGACCGCGTACTCCGCGCAGGACGCCGCCGCTCGGCGCTGGTATGCCGACCGGTGCGCCGAAGCAGGCCTCGACCTGCGGATGGACGGTCTTGGCAACATGGTCGCCCAGGTGCCGAGCACGTCGACGGCACCGCCGGTGTGGACCGGTTCGCACATCGACACCGTGCCGCACGGCGGTGCGTTCGACGGTGCGCTGGGCACGGTCGCCGCGCTGGAGTGCGCCCGGCGGATCGCCGAGTCCGGCATCGAGCTGGCCCGTCCGGTGTGTGCCGTGGTGTTCTCCGACGAGGAGGGCAACTACGGTCACCTGCTCGGTTCCCGGGGCCTGTCACACGGCTACACGGCGGCTCAGCTGGCCACGCTGACCGGCCGGGACGGGGATCGGCTCGTCGACGCGCTGGCCGACTGGCAGTGGGCCACCGGCGAGCCGACCGCGACCAGGATCGAGCGCGGCAGCGTGCACGCCTTCGTGGAGCTGCACATCGAGCAGGGACCGAAGCTGGAGGCCGGCGGCACCGACATCGGTGTCGTCACGTCGATCGTGGGCCTCGGCGGCGCCATCGTCGAGTTCACCGGCCGGGCCGACCACGCCGGCACCACGCCCATGCCGCTGCGCAGCGACGCACTGCTGGCCGCCGCCACGTTCCTCACCAAGCTGCCCGCGATCGCCGCCGCTGTCGGGCCGGACGCGGTGGCCACCTGCGGATTGCTGCGGGTCGAGCCGGGCGGCGCGAACGTAGTACCCGGCACCGCCGTGGTCACGCTGGACTTCCGTGACCCGGACCCCGGCCGGCTGGCCGCGCTGGGCCGGGAACTCGCGGTGGCCGCGGCAGGCGTTGCCGAGGCGACCGGGACGACGGTGGCCTGGCGGCCGGACGAGCCGATCGACCCGATGCCGCTGGACGACATGGTTCGGTCGGTGATTCGGGACTCCGCGGTGGAACTGGGCCTGAGTCACGTCGCGATGCCGTCCGGCGCTGGGCACGACTCGCAGAACATGGCACACATCGCGCCCACCGGGATGGTGTTCGTGCCGAGCAAGGACGGTCGCAGCCATTCGCCCGCCGAGTACACCGAGTTCGACGACGTACGCAACGGGGCGAACGTGCTGCTGTCGACTGTGCTCGCACTCGCGCGGGACTGAAGTCGGTTACGCGCACGTTGCAAACGCAGGACACCTGCGTAATCCCTTTACATCATGCAGGAATCATGCGAGGGTTCCGATATGAACGACGCGACACCGCCGAACCGGCTCGACGAAGTCGACCGGCGGATCGTCGCGGCCCTGCAGGCCGATCCGCGTGGCTCGTGGGCGCAGCTGGCCGGGGTGGTCGGCGTCTCGGAGACCACGGTGCTGCGCCGCGCGCAACGGCTTCGGGAAACCGGTTCGCTGATCGTCGTCGCAGCACCCGATCCACTGCGCTGCGGCTTCGGCCAGCCGGTGCTGTTGCAGTTCCGCACGGTGCCCGGCGAGGCGGCCCGGCTGGCGCACTACCTGTCCGAACGGCAGGACGTGCGCTACGTGTCGCTGCTGACCGGCACGCGGGACGTGATGTGCGAGCTGATCGCGCCGAACCAGCGGTACCTGAGCCAGGTGCTGATGTTCGACCTGCCGCGCACGGGATCGGTGCTTTCCACCACGACCGACGTCGTGCTCAAGCGCTTCAAGACCAAGGACCAGTGGAGCCACGAACTGCTGTCCCCCCGGGCACATCCGGTGGCGGAACCCGAGCCGGCCGCGTTGGCCGCGGACAAGAGCAGCCCGCTGGACGACATGGACATGCGCCTGCTGGCCGCGCTGCGCCAGGACGGCAGACGCAGCTACGCCGATCTGTCCCACGACCTCGGCCTGAGCGAGACCGCCATCGCCAGGCGGGTCAACGCACTCGCATCGTCGAACCGGCTGTACTTCGTCGCGATGGTCGATCCCGGTGCGCTCGGCTTCGAGTTCGAGGTCATCGTGCACCTGCGGGTCGAGCCGTCCGCGATCGAATCCATCGCGGTCTCGTTGGCCACCATGGCCGAAGTACGCTACGTGTCCGCGACCACCGGCCACAGTGACCTCACCTGTGACGCGATCTTCCTGAACACGGAAGCACTCTACGAGTTCGTCACGCACACCGTGGGCAGCATGCGCGGTGTCCGGGACATCGAGGTCGACGTGGTACTCGAATCGCTGAAGCGCGAGTACCGCTACCCGATGTTCCAGCCGGATTCCTCAACCAGGGGACAACGGCTCGTGGTCGGCAACGGTGCCACCGGCACCGAGCCGACCGCCAAGGCAACCAGGAAGCAGGCGAACCCGAACAGCAAACGGGTTCGGCCGGCAACGACCAAATAGCGGTTCGTCGCGGTTCCTCTTCTCCCACGCTGAGTGTCCCAGCGTAGGGCGAGCCTCACACATCCCGTTTACAGTGACCGACGCCAGACAAAGCGATCTGGCTCGTCCGATCCGGAGGCGATCATGGCCATGTCGAGAACCGGCCGGCGCACCTTCCTCAAGGGGCTGGGCGCGACGGCCGCAGCAGCGTTCGCGGTGCCCATCCTGGAGTCCTGCGCCGGCGGTACGTCCACATCGGTCGGTGCCAACCCGAGCACCGGCAGTGGCAAGCCGGTCAAGGGCGGCTCAGCCACGCTGGCCATTGAGGACAACCCGGTGAACATGGACCCTGCGGACGGCCAGCTCTACTCATCCCTTCAGGTGTACCAGAACATCTTCAGCGAACTGCTCGAAGTGGACACCAACTTCAACTTCAAGCCGAACCTGGCCGCGTCCTGGCAGCAGGAGGACGAGAAGACCTGGATCTTCCACCGCCAACTCCCAGTAGACACGGCCGTTGCCGGCATTCAAGCGGTGCGTCACCAGCAGCAGTTCCAGCAACCACTCCCGGAGGTCGCCCCCACTCGGCGCCGCCGGAAGCTGGTGCGCATACCGCCGCACGCCCTCCTTGATGGCCTCCGCGAACAGGCCGTCCCGGGTGGCGAAGTGCCGAAACACGGTGCGCCGGTTGACGCCGGCCGCTTCGGCCACGTCGTCCACGGTCGCCGCGAAGCCACGTTGCGCCAGCACGATCCGCGCGGCCCGCAGGATTCTGGACCGCGCCACATCGCGCTGCTCGTCCGCGAGCGGCGTCGCTTGCCCCGTGTCACTCATGAGTGACATGCTGGCACTAGCCAGTGGCACGCGCACCCTCGGAGTTGGCATGACCGGGATCGACAAAGAGGCCATCCGGCAGAAGTACCTGGAAGAACGCGACAAGCGACTCCGCCCGGACGGCAACGACCAGTACCTGCGGCTCACCGGCCAACTGGCGCACTACCTGGACGACCCCTACACCCCGATCATCGACCGCGAACCGGTCACCGACCACAGGACGGTCGTGTTCATCGGCGGCGGATTCGCAGGCCTGGTCACCGGCGCGCGGCTGAAGGAGGCCGGCGTCCAGGATGTGTGCATCATCGAGAAGGGTGGTGGCTTCGGCGGCGCCTGGTACTGGAACCGCTACCCCGGCGCGCAGTGCGACACCGCGGCCTTCGTGTACATGCCGCTGCTCGAAGAGACCGGTCACATGCCGACCGAGAAGTACGCGCACGGCCCCGAGATCCTGGAGCACTGCCAGCGCATCGGCAAGCGCTACGGCCTGTACGACGACGCTCTGTTCCACACCGAGGTCGAGGACCTGGAGTGGGACGACGCCCGATCACGGTGGATCATCCGCACCAACCGGGGCGACCACTTCACGGCACAGTTCGTCGCCATGGGCACCGGCCCCCTGCATGTGCCGAAACTGCCCGGCATTCCCGGCATCCCGCTGTTCCTCGGCAACTCGTTCCACACCAGCCGGTGGGACTACGAGTACACCGGCGGCGACCCGACCGGCGCCCCGATGACAAAACTGGCCGACAAGCGCGTCGCCGTCATCGGCACCGGGGCGACCGCCGTGCAGTGCGTGCCACACCTGGCGCGGGCGTGCGACGAGCTGTTCGTGTTCCAGCGCACGCCGTCCTCGGTCGACGTCCGCGACAACCGGCCGACCGACCCCGAGTGGTTCGCCACGATGGCGACCCCGGGCTGGCAGCAGCGCTGGCTGGAGAACTTCACCGCCAACCAGACCAGGGGCATGGCGCAGGAAGACCTGGTGATGGACGGCTGGACCGACATCGCGCGCCGTGTGCGGAGCAAGATCCTGGCGCTGCCACCGGAAAGCAGGCTCGACCCGGCGACGATGCTGGCCGCATTCGAGGACTCCGACTACGAGAAGATGGCCGAGATCCGGGCTCGGGTGGACGCCGTGGTCGAGGATCCGGAGACCGCAGCGAACCTGAAGGCCTGGTACCGGCAGCTGTGCAAGCGGCCGTGCTTCCACGACGAGTACCTACAGGCCTACAACGTGCCCGGCACCCACCTGGTGGACACCAACGGCAAGGGCGTCGAGCGGATCACGGCCAACGGTGTCGTCGCGAACGGTGTCGAGTACGAGGTCGACTGCATCATCTACGCGTCCGGCTTCGAGGTCGGCACCGATCACACGCAGCGGACCGGCTACGACATGACCGGCCGCGGCGGCGTGCGGCTGTCCGAGTACTGGGCCGACGGCATGCGCACCCTGCACGGCATCCACGTGCACGGCTTCCCGAACGCGTTCATCGTGCAGCCGACGCAGGGTGCGAACCTGATCTCCAACGTGCCGCACAACGTGGTCGAGTCCGGGAGGACGATCGCCACGGTGATCAAGCATGCGCTGGAGCGCGGATACGACCAGATCGAGGTCAGCCGGCAGGCCGAGGACGCGTGGCTGGAGTTACTGCTGTCCGGTGTCGGGATGCTGAGGTCGCCGGACTGCACGCCCGGCTACTACAACAACGAGGGCCAGGACCCGGGGCCACAGGCCCGGCTGCGGGTCGGCCACCCGCAGGGCGCGATGGCGTTCTTCAGCTACATCGACAAGTGGCGTGACAGTGGCACCTTCGCGGGTGTCGAATTCCGTTAGCCGCGGTGTGCTTCGACGGTCCTCAGGAACTGATCGAACAATTCGCCCGGCGGTGGCACACACTGGGTCAGCAGAATGGCGACGAGCCCGTCGGCGGGATAGGCGTACCAGATTGTGCCCAAGCCACCCGCCCAGCCGTACCGGTCGGGCTCGACGCCGATACCGAGGCCCCAGCCTGCGTCGCCGAGAAACACCGGCACGGCGTCGGATGCGGCCCGTTGTTCCGATGTCAGCCAGTTCGTCGTCATTGCGGTGACCGATTCGGCGGACAGTACCGGCCCGCCACCGGCCAGCAGCGTCCGCGCGAAGCTCAGCACATCGTCTACAGTGGACACCAGGCCGCCTGCCGCGTCCGGGAAGGCGGGCGGGGCCGCCCACTGGCTGTCCGGCGCGCCGTCGAAGACCTCGCCGGCGGCGGTGTAGGCCGGTGGCAGTCGGTGCAGATCCGTTGGCGGCACGCTGAATCCGGTGTCCCGCATGCCCAGCGGTTCGAGTACGCGATCCAGTAGCACAGCGGGCAACGGCTGGCCTGCCGCCCTGGCGATGACCACGCCGAGTACCGAGAACGCCAGGTCGTACCGCCACCGCTGGCCGGGCTGGTCCATCAGCGGCAGGCGGGCGAACCGCCGGAGCCACTCGTCCGGGTGAACCGTGTCGGCCGGTCGTGGTGGCCCCATGTACACGCCGTGCTCCTCGGCGGCGGCGAGAATCGGATGGCGTTGCGCGTCACCCACTAGGAAGCCGAATCCCATCCGGAGGGTGAGCAGATCGCGGGTGGTCAGTGACCGCAGTGCGGGTTCGGTGTCGGTGACGGGACCGTCCAGCCTGCGCAGCACGCGCCGGTCGGCCAGTTCCGGCACTAGCCGATCCAGCGGTTCGTCCAGGTCCAGCAGGCCTTCCTCGACCAGGCTCAACGTGGCTACCGCCGCGATCGGTTTTGTCATCGACGTGATCCGGAAGATCGTGTCGCGCCGCATCGGCTCGGTCCCGCCGACCGCCGTCGTGCCGACCGCGTCGACGTGCACGTCGTCACCCCGGCCGAGCAATGCCACGAAACCGGGCAACCCACCGCGCTCCAACAGTTCGAACATGCTCCTAGCCTATGTGTTCCCGTGTTGTGCCGCACCGACTTGCGGCATTGTGACGATGTGGAGACTGCTGCGTCGACATCGAAGAGAATGGCGTTTTCCGTCGTCGCCGCCATTCTGTTGGTCGGCGGAGCCGCGTCGGTATCCGCCGCCGCGCCCGCTGACACAGAACGGGACCATGTTCACCGGGGAAATGCTCGATCTCGGTGAGACCCCGGTCCTGACGGACATGTTCGGGGACACGTTGGAACGGACTTTCGGTAACGCGCCGCGCACCTGGTTCCCGGTGAGCAACGGTGCGGGCACCTCCCTCGTGCACGTGTTCGGCTGCTCGATCAACTAGCCGGCGTGCTGGCCGGGGCTTCGTCACCGAGATCCCAGAACAGGCCCGTCATCAGCCGGAGAGCCTGGCCGGCCAGTGGGGCCAACAGGTGTTCGTTGGGCGCGTGCTGGGCGCACGCCGGGTACGAGTGCGGGATCCACACCGTGCACATGCCCAGTTCGTCGGCGAATGCGTCGTTGGGCAGGCTGCCGCCGAGGTTGGGCAGCAGCGCGGGCCGGACATCCTCCGTGCGCTCCATCGACGACAGCGCGAACCGGACCCACGGGTCGTCGGGGTCGGCGCGGGTGGCCTGCATGACCAGGCCCGACTCGACCGTGACCATGCCGAAGCCACACGAGTCCAGGTGCGCGCGCACCAGACCCGCGAGGTCGGTGACGTCCGTGCCGACGACGAACCGCAGGTGGCAGTGCGCGTGCGCCGACCCCGGAATCGCGCCGATCGGGACATCCGGGTTGCCGGCGGCCAGCGACAGCACCTCAAGGGTGTTCCAGGCGATCACCCGTTCGGCGGGTGTCAGCCCCGGCTCGCCCCAGTCCTCGTCCACGGCCGGATCGTCGGCACCACCGCCGACCGGGATGTCCCGCAGCGCGGTCCGCACGTTGTCCGGGACGGGCGGCGGCCGCAGCCCGTCCACCAGAATCCTGCCCTGGCCGTCCACCAGGCAGGCTACCGCGTTGGCCAGCACGGTGGCCGGGTTGCGCAGCAGCCCACCCCAGTTGCCGGAGTGGTGGGCCCGTTCCCGCAACGGCACCCGCAGCGTGAAGCCGGCGACACCACGCGAGCCGAGGAACACCGTCGGCCGGTCGGCGGCCACCCTCGGCCCGTCCGACGCGATGAGCACGTCGGCGGCCAGCTCGTCGTGGTGCAGCGCGCAGAACTCGCGCAGCCCCGGCGAGCCGGACTCCTCACCGGTCTCCACGATGATCTTCAGGTTGAAGCCGAGCCGCCCCCGGGTTCGCAGCACGTGCTCCAGTGCCGCCAGGTTGATCGTGTGCTGGCCCTTGTTGTCCGCGGTTCCCCTGCCGTACCAACGATCTTTCTCGACCGTCACCTGCCACGGGTCGAGGCCGGCCCGCCACCGGTGGGCCTCGGCCAGCACCACGTCGGCGTGCCCGTAGGTGAGCACGGTCGGCAGCCCGTCGGCCTCGTGCCGGTGCGCGATCAGGAACGGCCCGCCACCGGCCACCGGGTTGTCGAACACCTCGGCGGTGGCACCGAGCCGCCGCGCCGCCGGCACCATCTCCTCGTTCAGATAGGCGTGCAGCTCGGCGAGCCGCTCCGCGTCCTGGCTCTCGGTCCGGAAGGCGACACGGCGGGCGAGGTCCGCGCGGAACGCCCCGGATTCGAAGTACTCGGTCACATCGGCGATCGCGTCGGCACGGGTCACCGCACCAGTCAATCACGGCGCTAGGCTCGGATCATGGCTGATCAGGTCCTCCGCATCGAGATCGACGGCAGCACCCCGACGGAAAGCCAGCTCCAGTACCTCGCGTTGAACAGCTACGGCCATTTCACCGCCATGCAGGTGCACGACGCCCACACCAAGGGCCTGGACCGGCACCTGGCCAGGCTGTCCCTGGCCAACCTGCAGATGTTCGGCACCGAGCTGGACGGCGACCTGGTCCGCGACCGCGTCCGGCACGCGCTGGGCGACATCGCCGACGCCTCGGTGCGCGTGCTGGTCATGCTGGCCGAGGACGACCAGGTGTACACAGTGGTCACCGTCCGCCCACCGGCCGGCGTGCCGGACACACCGCACCGGCTGCTCAGCGTGCCCTACCAGCGGCCGCTGCCGCACCTCAAGCAGATCGGCGGTGGCTTCGGCCAGACGTTCCACCGACGGGCCGCGCAGCGCAACGGCTACACGGAGGCGCTGCTCACCGGGCTGGACGGGCTGATCATCGAAGGCGGTGTCACCAACGTCGCGCTGTTCGACGGGACCGGCATCGTCTGGCCGGACGCGCCCGCCCTGTCCGGGATCGCCATGCAACTGCTGGCCGCCAATCTGGCCGATGCCGGCATCCCGACGCGGCGCAGGCCGGTGTACCTGTCCGACCTGTCCACGTTCGCCTCGATGTTCGTCACCAGTTCGCGGGGGATCGCAGCGGTCGCCCGGGTCGACGAGCTGGACATCGCCGTCGACCCGGGCGTGCTGAAATCGCTGAGCGCGGTCTACGACGCCGTGCCGTGGGACCGCATCTGATACTCGGCGACCTGCCCGCCCGTGACCGTCACGGTGCCGTGCGGTGTCACCGCGTCCCGCCACACGGTGTACGTGCCCGCCGTCAGTTGCGGGAACACGGCGCTGTGCGTGACCCCACTCCCGTGGTGCCGGGGGTGCACCACGTTGTGGCTGCGGGTGGTGGCTCCGACCGGGCTGAGCTCGATCTCGGTCTCGGCCAGTTCGGGTTCGGTGTGGATGACCAGGGCACCGATGTCGCCGCCGATGTCCAGTACCAGGCTGTCGGTCACGGCGGCCTCAGCTCGCCGGCGTGGTGAACCCGCTGTGCGGGACGCCGAGGTAGGGGAACCTGTTCAGGTACGGCACGTCCAGGCTGTCCGGGGTGAGCCCGTCGGTGAGCTGGCCCGCTGCCGCGTCCGGCGTGAACGTCTTGTCCACCAACGCGTAGGTCACACCGGCGATGGCTCGCAGCTCGACGGCGACGACGTCGTCGAACACCCTGCGGCCGTTGGGGAATCCGGCCGCGTCACCGCCGAGCAGACCGAAGATGCTCGGCCCGGCCGTGGTCGGCGGGATGGCCGTGTTCAGCCGGAGCATGTCGGCCTGTACTGCACCGGTGAAGTTCTGGAAACCGGGCACCACGCCGGCCGGTAGCCCGGTGAGCAGCACGGCGAGCAGGTCGGCTCGTGCGGTACCGGCCTTGTTCAGCTTGTCCAGGTTCGGGAACACACCCGGGTACAGCACCGGCAGCAGGCCGGCCAGTTCCGGGTGGCTGACGTAGTGCGCGAACTGCTTGTCGTCGCTGGGCGGCAGCGTGTTCCACAGGTCCTTCTTGCCCATCGGCACGATGACCTCGTTGAACAGCGGACTGCCCAGCCGGGAGACCTGCGTGAAGGGGCCGGAGTTGACGTGCCGGCCATGGTCGGCGTCCCACAGCCGGACCCGCTGCCGGCTCGCCGTCGTCCACACGCCGATCACGGCCCGCGCCCGACCGATGTCGGCCGTCGTGCGGCCACGCCAACCGCCCCTGGTCAGGTCGTTGATCGGCACCTGGAGTGCGATGGAGTGCACGTTCAGGTCCTTGGTCGCGTTCACGCCGGGACCACTGGTGGGGAACTTGCTCAGGCCGAAGTCGGTGTGCGCGCTGGCGAACGGGCGCAGGTCACCGAGGTCGAAGATCGAGCCGAGGTCGACGTAGAACCCTTCAGCACGCTGACCGGCGAACACGGTCGAGCCACCGCCAAGGTTGTGCACGGCGGCAGCGGCCAGGGACTCGTAGTCCGGTGTGGACAGTGGCCCGATGTTGCACGGCGGGCACGTCAGCCCGTGGCCGAGCGTGTGGCCACGGTCATGGCTGTCCAACCTGGTGACGCTGTAGAACTGGCGCCGGTTCCAGTTCGGTGAGTTCAGTGTCTGAATGGGACCGGTATTGTAGAGAAATGTGTTCTCGTTGCGGATCTCGGTGGTGAACCGGAACTGGTAGGTGACGTCGGCGCGGCCGTCACCGTTGTTGTCGATGTGGATTTCGTAAAGCACGTCGTCGCCGAATTCGTAGAAATTCGGACCGGCGGCCGGGCCCTGCAACGGGACATAGTTGGCGATCAGCGTAACGGTGTCCGGCTTGTCCGCACTGACGAAGGCGTACACGTCGGAACTGTCGGCGACCGGATCCTTGGCGATCTCCGGTGCTTCGCGGTGCGATGACATGACCTACTGCCTCACTCGGGGTCGGACGGGTTGGCGGACCGCGCGGATCAGCCGCGCTGCGAGTTCGTGGTCGTGGACCCGGACGTGCCGGGTGCCGACAAACAGGTCGATCTGGCCGGTACGCGCGTCGCTCACGTGCGCGACGACCGGTTCTGTCGTGGTGGGGACCGCATCGGGCCTGCTGGCGGCCACCGCTGGGTCGGCCAGCGCGCTGGCCAGGAAGCCTGCCGCCACCGTGGCGGCTCCGACGCCCGCGGCGCTGCGCATCAGGCCGCGTCGGGACAGTCCGTTGCCCGGTTGTTCCTGTTGGTCGTGGCTGGCCTCGTCCGGACCAGCACCAGGTGTCTGCATGCGAGTCGTTCGTCACCGACGCGTCAACAGTTGGGTGAGTTGGCGGAGAAACTTCGCAGGCGGCGTGCAGAAGCGGCAATTCGGGCATTGAATCATGTCCACGAATTGCCCTGAAATCATGCGGTAAACCGGGTTTACCGTTATCGCTAACAGAACGACCGGGTCCGTCGATGTCACGTTCGGTCAGTGTCGATCGCCTGTCACGGTATGTCCCGTGAAGGGATTTCCGGTTGTCCGGATCAAGCGGCAAATTCAATTCTCGACTCGCGGTACGAGTGAACAGCCTGGCCTACCGGGAAGAACTCGGCCCGCACCGGGACACACTGCTCATGTCGGCCGACGCGGTGGACGGTCGGACCAGCCTCGCCGCATGGGCGACCGTGGACATGGTCGGGACATTCGCCCGTCCTGATCTGCTGCGTGCGCCGACCGAACGCCGTGCCGATCATGATCACCTGATCCGGGCTGACACTGGCGACCGAGGCGTACCAGGCGATGGTCAGCACACCGGTCGGTGCTCGGCTGGTGGCCGGGCGTTCGTTCCCGCAACTGTGGCAACAGGGCTGCGACGGACACCTGCCCGGCGCGTTCACGTTCGGCTGGCCGGCCGTGTACACCCTGGTCGCGCTGAGCGGGGCCCTGGTCGCCGAGCTGGTGCCGGTGCTGGTGGAGGTCCAGGTCGCGGCGAGGGCGCAGGAACACGCGTCGCCGGCTCACTTCGCCGACGAACTGGCCAAGGCGGCCGACCGGCTGCGGGAACTGCTGACCCAGGCCACGTCGGCACAGCAGAAGCTGCGTGATGTCGGCGACCAAGTGGTTCACGGATCACCCAGCACGCCGCCGTCACACTGTTGGGCCGCCTGCGGTTCGTGGACCTGAACACCGCGTTCCACGTCGCCGCCGGTGCGGCACGCCACCGACGAGATGCTGCGCACGCTGTGGCACGTGCGCGGCGGTTCGCTGGTGGACGAGCTGCTGGAGCGGGTGCGGAACTGTCCGCACGAGACACTGGCACTCGGCTACGCCAGGCTGGCGGCCATCGCGGCCGCGGACGACAGCTGCTCCAGCCGCGATCGGCGGACGGTACGCGCGCTGTTGCGCACCGGCCTGGACTCGGACCTGCCGGTCAGGTTGCTGTCTGGCCGGCACCGGAACCGACCAGGACCCGATCACGGTCATCCGGGGGACCCAGCTCAACACCGCCCTGCGCAGGCTGGCCACCTTCCGCAATCGGTAGCGCCGAGCGGATCGCTGTGCGAGTCTGGCCGCGTGCGTCCCTCCCTCTACGACCATGCGGGTGGCGAGCCCGCGTTCGTCGCGCTGGCCACCGCGCACCACGCGCGCTGCCTCGCCGATCCGGAGCTGAACCACCCGTTCTCCCACGCTGACGGCAATCCACGGCACGTACGCAGGCTGGCAGCGTACTGGGCCGAGGTACTCGGTGGGCCACCTCAGTTCTCCGAACTGTGCGACGACCAGGCCGGTGTCGTGCACCTGCATGCCGGCAACGGGGACATGACCGATCTCGGCCGCCGGTTCGTCGAATGCTTCGTGCAGGCCGTCGACGACGCAGGGCTGCCTGCCGATCCGGAGTTCCGGGCCGCGATGCGTGCCTACATGGAATGGGCCGTGGCCGACATGCTGTCCTACTCGGACGACGAGGCAGAAGCCCTCACCACGCTGCCGCTGCCACACTGGTCGTGGGACGGCCTGCGGCGCTGATCGGTGGCCCGGTCCGGCAGACTGGGCCGGTGACATCTGCTGACCAGCAGGGCTGGCTGCTGTTGATCTACCGGATCCCGTCCGAGCCGACCCGCCTGCGCGCCACGGCGTGGCGGCGCATCAAGGGGCTCGGTGCCATCTATCTCCAGAACTCCGTCGCCGCGCTGCCCGCCGGCCCGGCCGCCGAGCGCGCGCTGCGCAAGCTGCGGCACGAGATCGTGGAGATGTCCGGCACCGCTGTGCTGTTGTCCACCAACGTGCTGGTCGGGGAGGCCGACGTGCGGGCCGCGTTCCAGGCCGCACGGGACGACGAGTACGAGGAGATCGTCGACAAGTGCCAGGACTTCATGGGGCAGCTGGACAAGGAGTATCGCGCGAACCACTTCACCTACGCGGAGTTGGAGGAGAACGAGGAAGACCTGGTGAAACTGCGCAACTGGTTCGCCAAGATCACCGCGCGGGACGTGTTCGGCGCGCCGGGCCGGGAGGCAACGCTGACGGCGCTGGCCACGTGTGAGCAGGCGCTGGAGGAGTACGCGGCGCGGGTGTTCGCCGAGGAGACCGACGGTTAGGACTTGCGTCTGGCTCGACGCAGGCTCCACGGCAGGACGACCACCACACACGCCGGCAGCACCCACCACGCCGGGATACCGGCCTTGCTCAGCCCGACCGTGACGGCCAGGCCGAGCACCACGGCCATCGCAACACGCCAGTCGTCGCCGACCACGAAGTCGTACCAGAACGCGCCGAATGCCTTGAGCCTGCTCATCGGACACCTACCGGGGTGGTGCGCTGCCGCAGCACCGCGACCAGCGCGATGGCGAACACGGCTACGGCGGGCACGATGCCCAGCAGGGCGGCGTCCGAGCCGGGCCAGGTGGCGCCGGCACCCTCGCTGCCCCAGAACACGCCGAACGCGGTGAGCATCACGCCGACCACGAATTTCATGGTGTTCTCCGGTACTCGGGACAGCGGTGCGCGGATGGCCAGGCCGGCCGTGGCGACCACGAGCACGGCGGCCACGGCCGCGATCGCGGCCAGCGGGATGTTGTGCTGGTTGCTGCCGAAGGTGAGTGCGATGAAGACGACTTCGAGGCCTTCCAGTGTGCAGCCCTTGAACGACAGGGTGAACGCGTACCAGTCGGTGACCAGCCCACGCCGTTGTCGCGGCGCCTTCTCCGCCGAGGACAACGTTTTGGCGTAGATGGCCGTCTCGTCGTGCAGTGCCTTGTGCCCGCTGGCCCGCAGCACCGCCTTGCGCAACCACTGCAACCCGAAGATCAGCAGCAGTCCGCCCACGACGAGACGGAGCGAGGCGAGCGGGATCGCGGTGAGGGCGGGCCCGAGCGCGGCCACGACGACCGCGAGGGTGACCAGTGCGGCGCCGATTCCCAGGCCGGTGGACCGCCAGTCGCGCGCGGTGCCGGCCGCCAGCACGATGGTCAGCGCCTCGACGGCCTCCACGGCGCAGGCCAGGAACACCGCGAGGAACAGTGCACCGGCTGTCATGTCGCTCCTCCCGATCGCTACCTCGGAACTCTAACAGTCGTCACATCATCGAGCTGACGGCTGTGTGTCGGGTCGAACTGTCTGATTCCTCCCGTCTGGCGCGGGCAGGGGACCGGTGTCAGGATTTCGGCCACCGACCTCGAAAGGCGGCAACGACCATGACAACTCCCCAGAGCGAGACCACACCGGTCGGGCAGCGGCCCCAACGGCCGGTCGACGGTCTGTCACTGCCCGGCTTCCTGACCAACGCGACCTGGCCGGTGCTCCCGGTGGTCGGCGTCGCTGCCATCGCGATGGGCGTGCTGCTGCTGGTGTGGCCTGGCCCGAGCCTGGTGGTGGTCGGCGCCCTGTTCGGCATCTACCTTGTGGTGACCGGCGTCTTCCAGTTGGCCGAGGCGTTCGCGCCGCACATGCCCGGCTACCTGCGCGCGATGGGCCTGATCAGTGGCGCGTTCAGCCTGCTGCTCGGCCTGATCTGCTTCCGCGGTGCCGCCGAGTCGATTCTGCTGCTGGCCATCTGGATCGGATTCGGCTGGCTGCTGCGTGGCACGTCGATGATCGCCATCGGTGTCTCGGCCGGCCGTGGCTGGCTGGTGTTCGTCGGCGTCATCACCATCCTGGGCGGGATCGTGCTGATCGCGTCCCCGTTCGGCTCGATCCTCACGTTGACCCTGGTGGCCGGCATCTGGCTGGTCGCGCTCGGCGTGATGGAGGTCGCGCACGGGATCCAGTGGTATGTCCAGATGCGCAGAGCTGGCAAGCTCACGCAGCATGATCGATGAATTCGCGAAGGAGTACCTGCACAGCGACCTCCGATGGATCCGGGAAGCGTTGGTGTGGAAGCTCGACGGGCTGTCCGAGTACGACATTCGGCGCCCGCTGACCGCTTCCGGGACGAACCTGCTCGGCCTGGTCAAACACCTGTCGACCACGGAGGCCTGGTATTTCGGCGACGTGTTCGGCCGGCCGTGCCCCGAACCGGTGCCGCAGTGGGACGACATGGCAGCACGCGGCAGCGACATGTGGGTGACCGAGCACGAGACACGTGCGGAAATCGTCGACCGCTACCGGCGCGTGTGGGCGCACTCGGACATGACGATCGACACGCTGCCCATCGACGCCCCCGGTCACGTGCCGTGGTGGCCCCGACCGGACGTCAAGCTGTTCAACGTCCTGGTGCACGTGCTCACCGAGACCAACCGGCACGCCGGGCACGCCGACATCCTGCGTGAACAGCTCGACGGTGTGACCGGGGTGGCTGCGGAGTACGCGAGCCAGGAGGGGCCGGACGCGGCTCGACACGCGATGATCGAGCAGGCCGCGCGGGCCGCGGCACAGGCCTGACTACATCCGTTCGCCCGCTTCGACGACCGCGCTGATGGTGTTGCCGGGCGGGGCGAGCGGGCATTGCCATGCCGCGTCGTAGCGGCAGGACGGGTGGTACAGGAAGTTGAGATCCACCACCAGGTGGTCCGCTGTCCCGCCGAGGTCTGCGCTCTTGGCGGTGTCCAGCAGGTAGCGGCCGCCGCCGTAGCTGGTGTGGCCCGCCGAGCCGTCGCGCAGCGGTACGAACAGGCCGCCCGCGTACTGCTCCAGCCACCACACGTCCACCGTCGTGCCGAGCGGTTCGACGTGCCCGACGAGGGTCATCGCCGTGCTGCCGCCGTTGTCCGTCGGCAGCGCGAGGCGGGTCGGCCCGCTGGGCAGCAGCGGCAGCGTGAACCGCAGTGCCGGGTTGTACGGCCAGTACGGCAGGCCGGACTTGCGCAGCGGGTCGTCGGCCGGCAACGGGCTCTGCGGGTGGTTGCGGAACAGCTCGTCCCGCCCGGCCCGCCAGACCGCGTGGCCCTGCGCGGGGTCGGTCTCGGCGCGGACGGCCGCGTAGAGCTCACCGACCTGTCGGCGGTAGTCGGTGAGCTCAAGGCGGGCCGTCATTCGACGTTCCTCGCCAGAATGCCGAGCGTGGCGCGCAGCGCGGCCTCCGGGATGATCGGGAACGTGATCCGCCCCCGGTACTCCTCGGCGATCTCGCTCCAGTCGTAGTACGACGTCACCCGGCTGCCGTTGCCGTTGGGTTCGAGCCGGTAGCCGTACAGGTGCATGATCGGCGGCTGGAGCCGCGGCGAGCCGATCGTCCACTCGATCAGGGCGTCCTGCTCGAACTTCGTGATGGTCACCGTCACGTCGTACTTGCCAAGTGGCATGTCGTTGAGCGCCTCGCGGTCCATGTGCACCACGAACTCGTCGCCCACCTTGCGCACGGGATTGCCGTCGGCCGACTGCAACATCCCGGAGCTGTCGATCGTCACGTGACCCTTGGGGTTGCTCAACAGCGCGAACACCTTCGACGGGGTCGCCGAGATCTCCCGTACCACCTCGAACCGCTCTGTCGTCATGTAGTCACCCTAAATGGCGATCGCGAGCGACGGTCAACGTGGCCGACGGACATCGGCCCGATGTTCGATGCGGAATGCCCCTCGTCTCGCCGAGCGGCTACCCACGAGCTCTTTCGCCGACTCTGCGAGGGTTGTCAAGCAAGCTGCCCGTGAACTCGATCACCGCGCTCGCCGAGATCTGTAACTCAGGTGGCTGAGGTTCGCTCACGTCAGGATCTCCAGCATCTCTTCCAGGGCAGCAAGATCGTCGTACCCCATGAGAACGGCAGCCGGTCGCCCGTTGCGAGTGACGACAACGCGTTCATGTTCACGTTCGGCGCGGTCCACGAATTCGGACAGGTGGTCACGCACGGTTCGCAACGGCTCCTCGCTCATGGCCGCAATGGTGGCCACTCGGGGTGCGGCCCGTGTGTCAGGTGGGGGGCCACGCCGGCACCGCGCCTGCCGCGGTGAGCGTGACGGGTGTGCCGGTCGCGTAGTTGTCGGTGCCGTGGATCCGGACCCGGAGCGCCACCGCGCCGCACTCCTGGTCGGGTGTCACCGTGATCAGCGACTCGTGGCCCTGGTAGCTCTGCTCGATCACCCGCCCGGTGAGACCGGCGTCGCTGTGGCCGGGCGCGATGGTGATCTGCTCCGGCCGGACCAGCACCACCGCCCGGGTCTGGTCGGTCGGCTCGGTGGTCAGCACGCCGAGCAAGGTGACCGCCTTGTCGCCGTCGATGTCGGCGTCCACCAGGTTGGCCTCGCCGACGAACGCGGCCATGTCGGGGTCGACCGGGTTGGCGTAGATGTCCCGTGGCGCACCGGCCTGGGCGACGTGCCCGGCGCGCAGCACGGCCACCTGGTCGGCCATGGACATGGCTTCCTGCTGGTCGTGGGTGACCAGCACGACGGCCGTCTCGGCGGCGCGCAGCACGCGGGCGATGTCGGCCCGCACGGTGACCCGCAGTGCCGCGTCCAGCGACGCGAACGGTTCGTCCAGCAGCAGCAGCGCCGGGTCCAGAGCCAGCGCACGGGCCAGCGCGACCCGTTGCTGCTGACCACCGGACAGCTCGTGCGGGTACCGCCTGCCGAGCCCGGCGAGGTCGACCAGTTCGAGCAGTTCCTCGACCCGACCGGAGTGCCGGGAGCCCCGGCGCAGCCCGAATCCGACGTTGCGGGCCACCGTCAGGTGCGGGAACAGGGCGCCCTCCTGGGGCACGTAACCCAGCCTGCGGCGCTCCGGTGGCACGTGCTGCGCCGCACTCTCGATCACCCGGCCTGCCAGGCTGATCGTGCCCGCCTTGGGCCGTTCGAACCCGGCGATGATGCGCAGCAGCGTCGTCTTCCCGCTGCCCGACGAGCCGAGCACCGCGGTGATGGACCGCTCCGGCACCGACAGGCTGACGTCGGTGAGCACCGTGGTGGTGCCGAACGACATCGCGATGTCGTGTACGTCCAGGGCGTTCACGAGCTGACCACCACCGGGTTGTCTCCTTGCCGCCGGGAGAACCACGCCCCGAGCACGACGCTGGGGATCGCGGCGATCGCCACGATGACCGCAGCGTACGGCGCGGCGGCACCGTAGGCGGTGTTGGTCTGGTAGGCCCAGAACTGGGTGGCGAGGGTGTGCACCCCGGTCGGCACCAGGACCAGTGTCGCGGTCAGTTCGGTCACCGAGGACAGGAACACCAGACAGAACGCGGCACCGATACCCGGCGAGATGATCGGCAGTGTCACGCGGAAGAACACCTGGATCGGCCGGTAGCCAAGGGATCTGCCCATCTCGGCCAGTTTCGGCGACGCCTGCACCGCGGACGCCCGCACACAGACCAGGGCCAGTGGGAAGAACAGCAACGCGTACGCGATCACCATCAGCACGCTGGTCTGGTAGATCGGGAACACGTACCGCACCGCGAAGAAGACCAGGCTCAGCGCGATGACCACACCGGGCACGGACTGGATCAGATACGTGCTGCGTTCCAGGATCTTGGCGATCCGGCCCCTGCGCTGCGCGGCCAACAGGGCGACCGGGGTGGCCGCGACGGTGCCCACCAGTGCGGCCAACGCCGAGTAGCGGGCGGTCGCCAGCGTCGCCGACAGCAGGGTGGTACTGGCCGGCAGCGTGGTGTGCTGGGAGTGGGTGAGCCAGTAGACGAGCGTGCCGATGGGCACGCCGACCGCGAGGACGACCACGGCGGTCAGCCCCAGCAGCGTCGGTGCCAGCCACCAGCCGAGTTTGCGGCGGACCGGTGGCCGGGTCGCCTGCGGGCCGCCACGGCTGACCCGGCCGCGACCGCTGGACAGTCCTTCGTCGAGCAGCACGACGATCCCCATCAGGACCAGCAGCAGCGACAGTGCCGACGCCGCCGACGTGTCCACCTGGAGTTCGGTGAAGATCTCGGTGGTGAACGTGCGGAAGTTCAGGATCTCGAACGCGCCGAACTCGGCCAGCAGCGCCAGGATCACCACCAGGCTGCCGCCCAGCACGGCGGGCCGGATCTGCGGCAGGACAACACGGCGGAACGTCGCCCACTTGCCGAGCCCGAGCGCGTGCGCGGACTCCTCAAGCGCCGGGTCGGTGCGCCGCAGGGCAGCGGCCACCGGCAGGTACACCAGCGGGTAGAGATCCAGCGTCATCACGACGGAAGCGGCGTGCAGCCCGATGAAGTTCGGGAACAGCGAGTGCCACGCGTAGCCCACCACGAAGTCCGGAATGGACACCGGCAGTACGACGAGTACCGCCCACATCCGTTTCAGCGGCAGGGCGGTCCGCTCGACGCACCATGCCGTCGCGGTGCCGAGGATGGCGGTCAGGATCGTCACGCCGACGGCGAGTTCGACGGTGTTGGTCAGCAGTTCCACGGTCAGCGGCCGGTACAGCACGCGGTGCAGTTCGGTCCAGCCGACCCCGTTGCTCTGGATGACCAGGAACACCTCGGGGCCGAGCAGGCCGACAGCGACGACCCCGGCGATCAGGTACAGGAACAGATTGCGCCGGGGCGCGGGGAACGGCCACAGCCGCCGTTCCGCGGTGGGGAGCGGAACAGCGGCTGTGGCGACCCGTTCGCGGGTGGTGCTCAATCGAGCCCGGCCTGCTGTAGCAGCTCGACGGCCTTGGCGCCGTCACCGATCTGCGTCAGGTCGAACGCCTTGGGTTGCAACGTGGCGAACGCCGGCAGGGTCGAATTGGTGACGCCGGAGCCGATCGGGTACTCCCAGCTGTCGCCGTCGACAAGTACCTTCTGGCCCGCGTTGCTGACCAGGAAGTTCACCAGTTCCTGGGCGGCCTGCTGGTGCTTGCTGGACTTCATCACGCCGGCACCGGACACGTCGAGCAGGTAGCCGTCGTCGTGCGGTGCGAACGTCTGCAGCGCGGAGTGCATGCCGCCTGCGCCGTTCTCGTCCTTGAGCCGGTACCAGTAGTAGTGGTTGATCACGCCGAGCTGGGTGATGCCCCTGTTCACGTTGGCGACGAGGGTCTCGTTGTCCGGGTCCTGGTGCGAGCCAGCGTTGGCCTTGATGGCCTGTAGCCACTTCACCGTGGCGGCGTCACCGATGGACGCGGCCAGCGACGTGACGATGGGCTGGAAGTCCGTTTCGGACGGTGCGATGTCCAACTTGCCCTTCCACTTCGGGTCGGCCAGCCCCGTGATCGACGTGGGCAGGTCGCTCGCCTTGAGTTTGTCGGTGTTGTACACCAGCATGCTCACCCGCGCGGACACACCGACCCAGTTGTGGTCGGACGCGCTGTCCTGGCTGGGCACCGAGGACAGCGTCGACGGGTTGACGGTCGACAGCAGACCCTTTTCGTCCAACCGGGCCAGCGGCGGGGTGTTCTCGGTGAAGAACGCGTCGGCGGGGGAGTTCGCGCCCTCCTGCTCGATCTGCTGGGCGAGCACGTCCTCGTCGTCGCTGCGCACCTTGACGGTGGCGCCGGTCTGCTTCTCGAACGCCTTGACCAGCGCGTCCGTTGTCTCCTCGTGCTGGCCGTTGTAGAGCGTGATCGTCTGGCCCGCGATCGATCCCGCGACGGGTGCGGGGCTGGAGGGTCCCGCGGCCGACGTGCTCGCACCGCTGCCGCAGCCAGCGAGCACGACGACAGCGGCGAAGGCGGCGGACACCGCACCCACCGCCTTGCCCGACCGTGCTCGTGCGACCATGGGCCTCATCGACATCGCCTCCGAAGTGGGACCGAACTTAGGTTAAGCAAACCTAATCAGTGTGAATGCCGTGTGAGCATAGGCTGCCCTTATGTCAGCGTTACGTGTTCCTCCACCGGATGGCGGTCGTGGTTGCCCCGAACGGCGCATCGGAATGGGAGAGGTCGTCTGATGAGTTCCCCGTTGTCCGACTTGGCCATCCCGGTTGTCGCGGCCCCGATGGCAGGCGGGCCGACGACACCGGAGCTTGTGGCCGCGGCGGCACACGCCGGTGGCATCGGCTTCCTGGCCGCGGGTTACAAGACACCGGACGCGTTGGCGGCGCAGATCGCTGCGGTGCGGTCCGTGCCGTTCGGCGTGAACCTGTTCGCGCCCAACCCGGTGCCGGTCGACGTGGCCGCGTTTCGCGACTACGCCAACACGATTCGGGCTGACGCAGACCGCTACGGCGTCGACGTGACCGGCGATCCGGTCGAGGACGACGACCACTGGGCCGGCAAGATCGACGTGCTGCTCGCCGACCCGGTGCCGATGGTCAGCTTCACGTTCGGCCTCCCAGACCGGGCCGTGCTTGCCGCGCTGCACAAGGCAGGAAGCGTCCTCGTCCAGACCGTCACGTCGGCCGACGAGGCGAAACTCGCCGCCGACGCCGGTGTCGACATGTTGGCCGTACAGGCATCCGTGGCCGGTGGGCACTCCGGCACGCTGACACCGCAGGTGCTGCCGCCGCCGACCCCGCTCGTGGAGCTGATCGCACAGGTGCGGGCCGCGGTGTCCCTGCCGATCGTGGCGGCAGGCGGTCTCGGTACGTCCGCCGACATCACAGCGGTGCTGCGTGCGGGCGCGGTGGCCGCCGTCGTCGGCACCGTCCTGCTGCGAACCGACGAGAGTGGCGCGTCGGCGGTGGTGCAGACGGCACTCGCCGACCCGGCCCGAACCGAGACAGTTGTCACACGTGCGTTCTCCGGTCGCCCGGCACGCGGGCTGCGCAACGACTTCATCGACCGCTACGACGCAGTCGCGCCCGCTGGTTATCCCGCGCTGCACCACCTGACCAGCCCGTTGCGCAAGGCAGCGACCGCGGCCGGTGACCCGGAACTGGTCAACCTGTGGGCCGGCACCGGACATCGGCACGCCACCGCTGGGCCCGCGGCCGCTGTGCTGACCGGTTTGGCCGCCGGCCTCTAACGTTCTTCGATCCGCCGGGTCAGCCGGCGCAGCGCCGCCGTGCCGTTGCGGCGGCTCAGCGGCCGGGCGATCGGGGTGGTCACGCGCAGCGGCCCGAGGAACGCGCCGAGGAACGCGAACCGGGTACGTCCGTGCTCCTCGGTGGCCGCCATGCCGCCGAGCAGGAACCTGCTCTGCATCAGGCACCAGCCCGGCCGCAGCACGACGTCGAATCGCGCCCGCAGCCCGGATCGGCCGAGCACGTGCATCACCAGCCGGTCGTCGGCCCCTTCGGTCACCCGCACCGACTTGATGTCCGGGAACAGCCAGCGCGGCAGCTCCCGTTCCAGGTCTGCGGCCACCGCCCACACCGACTCCAACGGCACGTCCAGCACGGTCTGGTGGACAGACGCGCCCGGCGTTGTCGCCGCGATGACCTGGAGCCGTCGGACCGGGTCGAAGTCGGCGACGGGCCAACTGTTCGTCATGCCTGCCACTCCTTCCGAAAGTGCCGCCTGGCCCGCGCGAGACGGGACTTCGCCGTGCCGACCGGGACCGTGAGCAGCCGCGCGGCCTCCTCCTCCGCCATGCCCTCGACGTCCCGCAGCAGCAGGATCGCGCGATGTCGTGGCGACAGCCTGCGCAGCACGTCGGCGACATCCGTGGCCAGTTCCGGATCACCGGGTGCCGGCAGGTCGGGCAGTTCGGCGTGCCCGCCCCGCCGCTGGGCGATGCGGACCGCCTCCCGTACCGCGATGGTGCGCACCCAGCCGAACAGTGCCTCCGGTTCTCTGAGCTGGCCGAGGTTGCGGAAGATCACGATCAGCGACTCCTGGGTGGCGTCGGCGCCTTCGCCCAGCGCGATGGGTCCGCACAGCCTGCGGATGTAGGGCGTGAGGACATCGAGCAGGTCGTTGACGGCCAGCCTGTCGCCACGCTGGGCGGCCAGCACCAACTCCGGTTCGATGTCCCTCACGACTGTGCAGAGTGCACCCGCCGCCGAAACGTTCCCTATGAGTCAGCTCACATGAGCCGATGGAACGTTGCGCCGCGCGTCCCGCTCCTCCCAGCCATGACGAGAAACCTGCTTTGGTCGGCACTCGCGGCGCAACTGCTGTGGGTGGTACTCAACGCGACGCTGCTGCACCGCGAACCGGGCGAGGACGTGCTCGGGGTGCTCGTGCTCGCCGTCTGCGCCGTGTTCGCCGTGCTGCACCGCAAGCAGCGGTGGCTGACCGTCGTCGTCCGGGTGGTCATGGCGGTGGAGTTCCTGCTCGCCGTCGCCGACCGCTTCGGCTGGCTCGGTCCCGCGGGCGCACCAGGTGTGTCCTGGGGCGACTTCCAGCACTTCGTGGCGTACACGCGGTCGATGAGCACGTTCCTGCCGGCCGGCCTCGCGCCCACCCTCGCGGTGCTGGCCACGGTCGCCGAACTCACGCTGGGCGTCGCGCTGCTGGTCGGGTTCCGGCTCCGCGTGGCGGCACTCGGGTCGGCCGCCCTGCTCACGGTCTACGCGGTGATGATGCTGATCACACTGCCGGCCGCGGAGCAGTTCCACTACAACGTGCTCGTCCTGGCGGCGGCCATGTGTGTGCTGGCCACAGCGGACCGGCTGCCACTGACCGTCCTGACACGAGTGCGGCCGGGGGCATTACACGATGCGGCGGCCCGATCACCGAGGTACGGTCAGTAGTCGATGTTGCCTCAGGCGGTTGTGGCAGTCGGCTGAGTCCGCTCGGGAGGTCACCATGGGTGTTCGGCAGTGGATCGACGGTTGGCCGGTGTACAAGCAGTTCAGCGGCACCGACCCGGTCGGCAAGGCGGCCGCGTCCCAGTCGGCCCGCTCCGCCGGGCTCACCGCCCGTACCGAAACGGCCGACCGTGTCGTCCGCTCGATCTGCCCGTACTGCGCCGTCGGCTGCGGTCAGCGGATCTTCGTCAAGGACGAGAAGGTCATCCAGATCGAGGGCGATCCCGACTCGCCGATCTCGCGCGGCAGGCTGTGCCCGAAGGGCTCGGCGAGCAAGCAGCTGGTGACCAGCCCCAGCCGGATCGACAAGGTGCTCTACCGCCGTCCGCACGGCACCGAGTGGGAGACCATCTCGCTGGACCAGGCCATGGAGATGATCGCTGAGCGGGTGATCAACACCCGCAGGGAGACCTGGCAGCGCAGCGTGGACGGTGTACCGGTCCAGCGCACGATGGGCATCGCGAGTCTCGGCGGTGCCACGCTGGACAACGAAGAGAACTACTTGATGAAGAAGCTCTACACAGCACTGGGAGCCATCCAGATCGAGAACCAGGCCCGTATTTGACACTCCGCCACAGTGCCCGGTCTGGGCACCTCGTTCGGTCGCGGCGGCGCCACGACGTTCATGCAGGACCTGCAGAATGCCGACTGCATTCTCATTGAGGGTTCGAACATGGCCGAGTGCCATCCGGTCGGGTTCCAGTGGGTGATGGAGGCCAAGAAGCGCGGCGCGACGGTCATCCACGTGGACCCCAGGTTCACCAGGACCAGCGCGGTGGCCGATCTGCACGTGCCGCTGCGGGCCGGCTCGGACATCGTGTTCCTCGGTGCCCTGATCAACTACGTGTTGTCCAACGAGCTCTACTTCCGTGACTACGTCGTCGCGTACACGAACGCCGGCGCGCTGCTGCGGGACGACTATGTGGACAGCGAGGACATGGAGGGCCTGTTCTCCGGCTGGGACCCGGAGACCCGCAAGTACGACAGCACGTCGTGGATGTACGCGGGCGCCGACGCGGCGCCGGCCGCCGGCACGAACGACTCCTGGGACGAGCACGAGGCGCAACTGCTCGCCGCGCAGCAGCACGGCAGTGCCGAACACCAGGAGACGTCCCGTGGCGACTCCTACGGCAGCGGCGGTGCCACCACCCACAACAAGCCGACCATCGACGAGACGCTGACCGACCCGCGTTGCGTGTTCCAGGTGCTCAAGCGGCACTTCGCCCGCTACACCCCGGAAATGGTCGCCGACGTGTGCGGTGTGTCGGCCGAGCACTTCCTGCGGGTGGCCGACGAGATCACCAAGAACTCCGGGCGGGAGCGCACGACGGCGTTCGTCTACTCGGTCGGCTGGACACACCACACCGTTGGCGCGCAGTACATCCGCACCGCGTCGATCCTGCAGACCCTGCTGGGCAACATGGGCAGGCCCGGTGGCGGCATCCTGGCGCTGCGCGGGCACGCGTCCATCCAGGGCTCGACCGACATCCCGACGCTGTTCAACCTGCTGCCCGGCTACATCCCGATGCCGCACGCGCACCAACACCAGACGCTGAGCGACTTCATCGCAGCGGACGCCGGCAAGACCGGGTTCTGGGGCAATATGGACGCCTACGCCGTGAGCCTGCTCAAGGCGTGGTGGGGTGACGCGGCCACGAAGGACAACGACTACTGCTTCGACTACATCCCTCGAGTGACTGGTAATCACGGCACTTACAAGACCGTGATGAACCAGATCGCGGGAACATGCAAGGGTTATTTCCTGGTCGGCGAGAATCCGGCCGTCGGCTCGGCGAACGCGAAGATGCAGCGCCTCGGCATGGCCAACCTGGACTGGTTGGTCGTCCGGGATCTCCAGCTGATCGAGAGCGCGACGTTCTGGAAGGACGGCCCGGAGATCGAGACCGGTGAGTTGACGACCGAGGAGATCCCGACCGAGGTGTTCTTCCTGCCGGCCGCGACACACACCGAGAAGGACGGCAGCTTCACCAACACCCAGCGGCTCGTGCAGTGGCACCACAAGGCGGTCGAGCCGCCCGGCGACGCGCGCAGCGACCTGTGGTTCTACTTCCATCTCGGCCGGATGATCAGGGAGAAGCTGGCCGGCTCGCGGGCCAAGCGGGACCGGCCGATCCTGGACCTGACGTGGGACTACCCGACTGAGGGGCCGACGGCGGACCCGAGTGCCGAGTCAGTGCTGGCCGAGATCAACGGGGTCGGTCCGGACGGCCCGTTGTCCAGCTACACCGAGTTGAAGTCCGATGGATCCACCACCAGCGGCTGTTGGATCTACTGCGGCGTCTACGCCGAGGGCACCAACCACTCGGCCACGAGAAAGCCGGGCCGCGAGCAGACCTGGGTGGCGCCGGAATGGGCGTGGGCGTGGCCGGCCAACCGGCGCATCCTGTACAACCGTGCGTCGGCCGATCCGGACGGCAAACCGTGGAGTGAGCGCAAGAAGTACGTGTGGTGGGACGAGGGCCAGGCCAAGTGGGTCGGTGACGACGTACCGGACTTCGAGCTCACCAAGTCACCGGACTACGTGCCGCCGGAAGGTGCCGTGGCGCAGGCCGCGCTGAGCGGGACGAACGCGTTCATCATGCAGACCGACGGCCGGGCATGGCTGTACGCGCCCGCCGGCCTGGCCGACGGGCCGCTGCCGACGCATTACGAGCCGTACGAGTCACCGGTGGACAACCCGATCTACCGCCAGCAGACCAACCCGACGGCCGAGACGTACGACATCAAGGGCAACCGCTACCACCCGGCGCGCAGCGACGTCTATCCGTACGTGTTCACCACGTACCGGCTGACCGAGCACCACACGGCGGGCGGCATGAGCAGGACCCTGCCGTACCTGTCGGAACTCCAGCCGGAGTTCTTCTGCGAGGTGTCACCGCAGCTGGCGGCCGAACGCGGCCTGGAACACCACGGCTGGGCCACGATCGTGTCGGCGCGCGCGGCCATCGAGGCCAGGGTGCTGGTCACCGACCGGGTCCGGCCGTTGAAGGTGCGTGGCCGCACGATCCACCAGGTCGGCCTGCCCTACCACTGGGGCCCCAACGGCCTGAGCACCGGCGATGCCGCGAACGAGCTGCTGTCCCTGGTGCTTGACCCGAACGTGCACATCCAGGAGGCCAAGGCCGCCACCTGCGACATCCGGCCGGGCCGTCGTCCGCGTGGACCCGCGCTGCTGGAGTATCTGGCCGACTACCGCCGCCGGGCCGGACTGCCGGGGGACAATTGATGACCAATTCGTGGCCATCGGTGGTTACTGCGCCAGGTGACACATAATCGAATGGAGTAACGTGTAACAATTGGTCCGGGTCGCTCGACATTGCTGGGGCAGCGGCGACAGGACGGAGCACACAAGCATGCCCTTCTCGCGGAGCACGCCTCCGTTCTTCTATCAGCCGGACGTGTCCGGAATGATAGACAGAGTCGCGCAGCAGGATTCGCTGGTGGTCTACGCCGGCGCGGGCGTCTCCATCGACAGGACGGGCCTGAGCTGGGCGGGACTGGTGAACAGCCTGCTCAAGCCGCACATGGAGGACTACGAGGGCGACACCGACGGCACGAAGCGCGCGGCCATCATGCATGCGAACACTCCTGTCCAGGCCGCGTCCGTGGTGAGCCAGAAGTACGCCGGGCATTCCGGTGACGAGTGGCGTTCCGAGATCGTCGCCCACCTGCGCACCCTGCTCTACGTCACGCGCACCTGGCAGCGCGGTGAACTGATCAGCGCGATAGTCCGACTCGCCGCCGCGTTCTACGCGCAGCAGAAGGATCTCTACATCGTCACCACGAACTACGACGAATTCGTCCAGCGTGAAGCCGAGTCGCAGGTGTTGTCGAAGGCGATCGAACTGAATCTCGCCACGTCCGTTGTCGACCACACCAGGCAGAATGAGGATTTCAGTGCGCACACCGTGCCGTATCAGGTCGTGCACTTACACGGCCACGTGCCCAAGGGCGCTTCGAACGGTTCGCAGGACATCATTCTCAGTGAAACGGACTACCTGCGTTCACAGCCATTGTCGTCCAAGATTCTGACGACATTGTTCGAGCGGAGTTCGGTGCTGATTCTCGGCTCCAGCCTCACCGATCAGCCGTTGTTGGAGGCGTTGGCCAAAACGAGTTCGAACGGTGTGCCGGCCCAGCCCCGGTTCGCGGTGACGGCGTTGCAGTCCCTTGACCTGCCCGGTGTCACCGCCGAGGTCGTCGAGGCGGTCCAGGACAGCATCCGGTTGCGGATGCAGCAGTTCGCCACCGAGGTCATCTTTCCCGACTTCTACTGCCAGATACCGCAGTTCCTCACCGAGGTCGTGGTCCGCGCGACCTGCACGTCGACGCCGGTGCGCTACTCGCGGCGGATGGAGAACTGGTGGTGGCACTGGTGGCGGGCACGCGGTCAGCAGCAGCGCAGAGCGCAGCAGGACGCCCACGAATACCTGGAGAACTGCCTGCCCAGAATCAGAAGGATGCTCGGCGGCACCGGTGAGGTGTTGAAACTGGAGGCCTGGATCCGTTGGGAACCCGGTCGGGCGAGCCGCCAGTTGCGGCTGTGGGCATCATCGACGGGCACGGCGCCGGACATCAAGACGATGCGCTGCGCGGAGATCGAGGCGAACTCGTCGAACGCGTCGGTGCAGGCGTTCTGCCTTGGCAGGCCGGAGATCTACCCGACCAGCGGTGGTGACTCATCGGGGTTGGTCGGTGACCGTTGGCAGACCTACCTGTGCGTGCCGGTCCGGATCGTCGCGGACGGCGGGGAGTTACCGGTCGGTGTGGTGTCGCTGGGCACCATGAGCGCCAAGGCGAGGTCGAAGATCAACGAGGGCAACGGAGCGGCGCTCCAGCAGGTGGTCGGGGAGATGCTGGAGATCGGCAAGCACATAGCCACAGTGACCCCGGGCGGTAGGCCTACTTGACAGGCGACGGGTACTTCTCGGCCTGGTAGTCCAGTTCCCGCTCCACGGCGGCCCTGATCTCGGTGTCCGAGCGGGGATCGCCGATGGCCTTGGACGTCTCGATCTCCCGGCGAATGTAGGCGTCCCGGGACAGGTGCTGCATCGGCTTGTTGCGAATCACGACGCCGCCGAGGTTGTAGTACGACCATTCATCCGAGACGTCGGCACCCGGCGAGTCGGCGGTGTCGTCGTCCGGTCTGTCGTCCGAGTGTGCCTTGCGTGAGGACATTGTCCCGACCCTTCTGCCTTGGCACCGTCGTGAGCCGAATTACATCGTTGTCGTTCAGCCACGGCCAGCACCCCGACCGGCGTGTCGTCCCTGTCCCCTTGGGCAATGGTAAGAGCGGCCGATGGTACCGGACAATGCGCCTTTGGTGTTCAGTCTACTGTTCGCATTCTGTAGGTCGTAGGGAAACAGTGTCGCGTTACCTGCCGCGTCACGTGACCGCCTGTCACACGGCGCCCTCGACCAGGGCAGAATGCCGCCATGGACCGTCCCGATCAGCTCCGCACGCCGGCCCGGTCGCCGCGATGACCGACGCGCGGCGGGCGATCCCGCGTACCGACGTCGTGCTGGCCGAACCCGAGGTCGCCGAGGCGGTCCGGGTGCTCGGCCCCGGCCTGGTCAAGGCTGCGGTGACCGACGCCCAGCGGCGGGCCAGGGCGGGCGAGATACCCCCGCAGGAGGTCACGTCGGCCGCACTCGCGTCCCTGCCGGCGCTGGCCACGTCGCTGCGCGGGGTGATCAACGCGACCGGCGTGGTCGTGCACACGAACCTGGGCCGGGCGCCGCTGTCCGCCGCGGCACGGCAGGCCGTCGTCGCGGCTGCCGGCTACACCGACGTCGAGTACGACCTGGCCACCGGCCGTCGGGCGACCAGGGGCCGGGACACCCTGGCCGCGCTGGCCGCGGCCGTCCCGGCCGCCGGTGCCGTGCACGTGGTGAACAACAACGCCGCCGCGCTGCTGCTGTGCGCTATGACGCTGGCGGCCGGCAAGGAGATCGTGGTCAGCCGGGGCGAGCTGGTGGAGATCGGCGACGGCTTCCGCATCCCCGACCTGCTCGCGTCCACCGGGGCCCGACTGCGTGAGGTCGGCACCACGAACCGCACCCACCTGCGCGACTACGCCGACGCCATCGGCGAGCAGACCGGATTCGTGCTCAAGGTGCACCCGTCCAACTTCCGTGTTGTCGGGTTCACCAAGGAGGTCGGTGTCGCCGATCTGGCCGCGCTGCCGGCACCGCTGGTGGTGGACATCGGGTCCGGCCTGCTCACCCCGCATCCGCTGCTGCCGGACGAGCCGGACGCCCAGACGGTGCTGCGGGAGGGTGCCACGCTGGTCACCGCGAGCGGCGACAAACTGCTCGGCGGGCCACAGGCCGGCCTGCTGCTGGGTGAGCAGGACCTGGTCAACCGGCTGCGCAGGCACCCGGCCGCGCGGGCGGTCCGGGTGGACAAGCTGACGCTGGCCGCGCTGGAGGCGACCCTGCGCGGCCCACGTTCGCCGGTGGCCGACATGCTCGGTCTGGCCAGGGAACCGCTGCTGGCCAGGGCAGCGGCCGTGGTCGCGCGGCTGGCCGAGCACGACGTGCCGGCCGAGGCGGTGGACTGCGTGTCCGCCGTCGGTGGTGGCGGTGCGCCCGGTGTCGAGCTGCCCAGCGCGGCGGTGGCGCTGGCACCCGAACTGGCGCTCACGCTGCGGCAGGGGAGTCCGCCGGTGGTCGGCCGGGTCGATGCGGACCGCTGCCTGTTGGACCTGCGCACGGTCGAACCCGCCGACGACCATCGCCTGGTGGCCGCGGTGGTGGCCGCATGCCGCCGCTGATGTGGTCAACGGCACGCGACTGATCAACCGGCGCCACGTTACTGTCCGACCAGGTCAACACACTGGAGGACATCGCATGGGCGCCATCAGGGTCGACGTCGCCGACGGGATCGCCACGATCACCATCGACGCGGCAGCGACACGCAACGCGCTCAACCCGACGACGTCCAGGGAACTGGTCGCAGTGTGCGACGACATCGACGCCGACGCCTCGATCGGTGCCGCCGTCGTGACCGGCGCCAACGGCACGTTCTGTTCCGGGGCGGAGCGGGACGTCCTCGCCCGGGCAGGCGAGGACCCGGCCGATCCCGAGCGCTACGCCGAACTCGGCGCGGTCTACGAAGCGTTCGTCCGGGTGGGCAATCTCGCCGTGCCGACGATCGCCGCGGTGCACGGTGCCGCCGTCGGTGCCGGCACGAACCTGTTGCTGGCCACCGACCTGCGGATCGTGGCCAGGGACGCACGGATCATCGCGGGCTTCCAACGCATCGGGCTGCATCCCGGCGGCGGCCATTTCACGCTGCTGGGCAGGCTGGCCGGGCGGGAGGCGGCGGCCGCGATCACCGTCTTCGGCACCGAGATCTCCGGGGCACGGGCCGCCGAGATCGGGCTGGCCTGGGAGGCGGTGGACGCTGCCGACGTGCTGCCAAGGGCGTTGGCGCCGGCCGCCGGACCGGCAGGCGATCCGGAGTTGGCCCGCAAGACCGTCATGTCGTTCCGCAGGGAACTGGACGCTCCGGGCACCACCTGGCCGGTGGCGCTGGAGATGGAGCGCGGCGCCCAGATGTGGTCGCTGCGCAGGCGCGACCTATAGCCCCTGCCGGATCGATTTCAAGGCAGCGCACCGGTCGGCGGCCATCAGCACGTGCACGGCAGCCACGTCCCGCGCTTCGAAGGCGGTCAGCAAGGCGGCGTTGTGCTGCCGGTAATCCGCGCCGGGCGCGATGCTCTGGTACCTTGCGGCCGCGTCCCACAGTTGTGTGATGAAGCGCAGCAGATGTTCGCTGTTCGCACGCTGGAACGGGATGAAGTGGAACGCCCGGTTGTCCTGCTCGCTGAGCGCCCGCATCCTGGCCAGGTCCTCTTCGGACAGTATCGGTACCGCGATCCGGTGCGCCTCGTCCTCAAGCACTTGCCGCCAGCGGTAGATGTCCTCGATGTCCGCAACGGACAGTTCGGCGACGAAGTAGCCGACCCGGGGAATGCGCCTGACCTGGCCCGCGGCCTCCAGCGCGGCCAATGCCTCGCGGACCGGAATGTGCGACACACCGAGGTCCTCGGCCAGCCGGGCGGGGGACAGTCGGGTGCCGGGCGGTAACTCGCCGGAGGTGATCCCGCGTACCAGGTTGCGGGCCACGAAGTCCTGCAGCCCGTCCGATCGTGACTCGGCGGTCACGACGCGTGACCCGTCACCCTGCGGCGGCTGGCGTCCACCCGCACCGTGTTGCCGATGGTGTCCAGGTGTTCCAGCAGCGGCACGGCGATCCGGCGGGTCGTGCCCAGTGCCTTGCGGGCTTCGGACAGCGTGAACGGCTGCTCCAGCGTCGCGATGACGGCGGTGGCCGCGTCGGGTGCCGACGGGTGCAGGATGACGTCGCCGGGCAGGCGCAGCACCAGGCCCGCCTTCGCGGCTGCCGCCAGGATCGCGGTGGTCAGGCCGGCTTCGGCCAGTTCCGGCACGTCGGGTGCGTCCAGCGGATCGGCGTCCAGCCGCTTGCGCACCTCGTCCAGTGCCCGCTGGACCGCCTCGGTGAACGACGGGCCGCTGCCCGGCCGCGCGATCCGGCCGCCGGTGCCGATCAGCGCGCCACCGGAGTCCCGCACCAGCGCGTCCACCAGTCGCGCGTCCGACAGGCCGAGCAACTGCTGCGCGGCCTTGGCCGGCAACCCGGGTTCCAGCGGTGTGGCGGCGCGGTGCTGGTCCACGGCGTCGGCCAGTTCCGTGCGCCAGCGCTGCCAGGACGCCGGGTGCACGATGTGTTCGCCGAAGGTCAACAGGCCGTCCGGCAGCGCGGCCGACGTGTCCAGAATGCCCAGCGCGGCCAGCCGTGCCCGCGTGACGCTGCCTCGGCGGGCGACCTCGGCCAGCACGTCCGGGCCGTCGCTCGCGTCCTCCAGTTCGGCGGCCCGCACCTTGGCCGCACCCCGTCGCAGCAGTACGGGCGGGTCGACATCCACCACGACGACCCCGGTGGCCAGCCTGCTGGAGGGTTCCCGGAGCACGGCTCGATCACCCGGCTGCAACGGCAGTCTGGTTGCCATCCGCAGCCGGGCGGTGTCCTCACCGAGCGGCCGCACCCGACACGGCACGGCAGCGGAACCGATGTGCAGCACCAGATCGCCAGGTAGGTCGGTCGCACCGATGTCGAGCATCCGGATGTCGGCCTCGTCGGTCAGCACCCAGGTGTCCGGCGTGACGAGCGCGTCGCCCCTCGCGATCTCGTCCACCGGCAGGCCACGCAGGTTCACCGCCACCCTCGCCACGGCCGGCACGGTGTCCGCGGGCTTGCCCAGCGCCTGTAGGCCACGCACCCGGATCCGCGTGCCCGTGCCGGCCAGTTCCAGTTGGTCACCCTGGCTCAGCGTGCCCGCCGCGAGAGTGCCGGTCACCACCGTGCCGCTGCCCTTGATGGTGAACGCCCGGTCCACGAACAACCGGACCCGGCCGGTCGTGGCCGCGGGCGGCAGTTCGGCGACCAACTGGTCCAGTGCCGCGCGCAGCGCCGGCATCCCGGTGCCGGTCACCGCACTGACCGCGACCGACACGCAGCCGGCCAGGCTGGTGCGGGCGAGCCTGGCCCGCGCGTCGGCCAGCGTCGGCTCTGGATCGGCGAGGTCGGCCCGGGTCACCACGAGCAGGCCGTGTCGCACGCCGAGCGAGTTGAGCATGCTGACGTGTTCGGCGGTCTGGGCGCGCCAGCCCTCGTCGGCGGCCACCACGACGAGCACGGCTGGCACCGGTCCGACACCGGCCAGCATCGTGGTGACGAATCGCTCATGGCCCGGTACGTCCACGAACGCGACGGTCTCGCCGCTGCCCAGCGTGGTCCACACGAACCCGAGGTCGAGCGTCATACCCCGACGGCGTTCCTCGGCCCACCGGTCGGGTTCCATGCCGGTGAGGGCGTGTACCAGCGTCGACTTGCCGTGGTCGACGTGACCTGCGGTGGCGATGACGTGCATGCGTTGACCTCACACAAGCTTTTGGCGGAGGCGGACAGGAATCGAACCTGCCTGGTCCGGATACCGGACCACGTCGGTTTTGAAGACCGCGGCGCCCACCAGGAACACGTACGCCTCCGACAGCGACTATAGCGACGGCTGATCGGGCGCCGTAGGCTCGGGGGAGAGCAGGGACGATCGTGAGGAGTCCGCATGGCCGCGCCGGAGACGACCCATCGGCTCACCCAGTACGCGAAGGGCGGCGGCTGTGCGTGCAAGATTCCGCCCGGCGAACTGGAACTGATGGTCGGTGGGCTCGGTGTGGTGCCGGCCGGCGACGTGGAACTGTTGGTCGGCCTGGACAGTGGCGACGACGCGGCGGCCGTCCGGCTGAACGGGGACACCGCGATACTGTCCACAACGGACTTCTTCACGCCGGTCGTCGACGACGCGTACGACTGGGGCCGGATCGCAGCTGCCAACGCGTTGTCCGACATCTATGCGATGGGCGGTGTACCGCTGCTCGCGGTCAACCTCCTCGGCTGGCCGCGGGACCTGCTGCCGTTCGAACTGGCGGGCGAGGTGCTGCGTGGCGGTTTCGACATCGCGGCCCAGGCGCACTGTCACCTGGCCGGTGGTCACTCCATTGACGACCCCGAACCCAAGTACGGCCTCGCCGTCACCGGCACCGCACACCCGGATCGGATGCTGCGCAACGACGCCGCACATGCGGGCCTCCCGATCACCCTCACCAAGCCGCTCGGCGTCGGTGTGCTGAACAACCGGCACAAGGCGACCGGCGAGGTGTTCGCCGAGGCGATCGACAGTATGACAACACTGAACCGGGCGGCAGCCGAGGCCGCCGTGGCCGCCGGCCTGCGGGCGGCCACCGACGTGACCGGCTTCGGCCTGCTCGGCCACCTGCACAAGATGGCGCGCGCCAGCGGGGTGACCGCGGTGGTCGATGCCGCCGCGGTGCCCTACCTGGACGGTGCCCGCCGGTCGGCGGCCGAGGGCTACGTGTCCGGTGGCACCCGGCGCAACCTGGACTGGGTCCGGCCGCACCTGGACGCCGGCAGCCTGGCCGAACTGGAACTGCTGCTGCTGGCCGACGCGCAGACCTCCGGCGGCCTGCTGATCGCAGGCGAGGTCCCGGGTGGCACCGTGATCGGCGAGTTCGTCACCGCGGATCCCGCGGTGACGATCCGGGTGTCCTAGCCCTTCATCGCCTGCAGTGTGTAGCTGGCCGCCAGCCGCTCGGGCTGTTCGGTCAGCCGCCACTCGCCGTACTCGTCCACGGTCATGTGGCCGGGTAGTGCCAGCCACGGCACGCTGTCGTGCTCGACGAACGCGGTCAACCGCATGCCCTGGTCCAACAGCGCGGTGATGATCTCGCCGATGCCGTGGTTCCAGCTGTGCGATACGCCGTGCTTGAACTCCACGTCGGTTTCGACGTAGGTGCTCGGCTCGTCGAACACCAGCGCCTCGGCCTGCTCGTAGTAGGAGTAGCGCATCGCGGGCGGGTTCGCTTCTTCGTCCAGGCCCCACAGCATCGGGTGGCCCTCCCGGATGAACAGCCGGCCACCCGGCCGCAGCAGCCCGGCGACCACCCCGGCCCAGCGGGCGATACCGGGCAGCCAGCACAGCGCGCCGACGCCGGTGTACACGAGGTCGTAGGTCTCGGCGCCGAGCACGTCGACCGCGTTGTACACCTCGGACTCGTGGTAGTCGATCTCGGTGCCGGTCCGCTCGGCCAGGCTGCGTGCCTGGACCAGAGCGGCGGGCGAGAAGTCCAGTCCGCTCATCCGGGCGCCGAGCCGGGCCAGCGACAGCGTGTCGGTGCCGATGTGGCACTGGAGGTGCACACCACGCAGCCCGGTCACGTCGCCGAGCCGAGGCCGGTCGAACCGGACGACCTCACTGAGGAACGTGGGATCGGCGATGAACCGGTCCACGCTGTAACCGGGTGACGCCGCGTGCGCGGGGGCGCGTTCGTCCCAGTTGGCCTTGTTGATCGCGACGTAGTCGGTCATGCGGGTCACCATCCCACGGTGTCCGCGTCGGCACCGAGTGAATATCGCCCGTCAGCGATAGGAGTCCGACGGCGCCCAACGCATCGCGTGCGCCTGCTCGCGGTCGTGGCCGTAGAACATCCGAGCCTGTTCGGCTTCGGCCAGCGCGAGCAGCTTCATGGCGCTGTCCCTGGCCGTCACCGGATCGGCCTGGCTGTCCCAGGTGTCGTGATCGAAGTTCTCCTGGCAGTAGACGGCGTCCCCGCAGATGATCACCTGGCCGGTGTCGGGCAGGCTCAGCAGCACCGACTGGTGGCCCTCGGTGTGCCCCGGTGTGGGCAGCACCCGGACGTCGGGCAGCACCTCCTGCTCGCCGTCGACGAGCTCGTAGCTCAGGCTGGGCAGGTTCCAGTACTGGTTGGGGTAGCTCGGATTGTCCTTCGCCAGCTCGTACTGCTCACGCTGCACGAAGAACGTGGCATTGCCCAGGAGGTCGTTGTTGCCGGCGTGATCGAAGTGCAGGTGCGTGTTGATCACGAAGTCGATGTCCTGCGGCGCGACGTCCAACTGGGCCAGCCGGTGCAGCAGGCTGTCCTCGGGCCGCATCACCGGCACCAGGGCCTTCGCCGCCGGGGTGCCACGCCAGGTGAGTTCCGGGTCGTCCACGTGCAGCCGGCTCATGCCGGTGTCCACCAGGGCCAGTTGGTCGTTGGGCAGCCGGATCAGCCAGCCCGTCACGGGGATGTTCGTGTGCATGCCGTCGTACACGCCGGGTGCGACGGTCTCGAACGCGCAGGAGCAGTCGCCGAGCGGCAGTGCGTACAGTTCCGTGGGCATGTCGGGAGACTAGCGCGGCCGACCCGGCAGGGCGCTGCTCAGCACGCAGATCGCCACGGCCGCCGTGACCCCGGAACCGGCCCGGACCAGGGGACGCGGGCCGGTGCTGTCGCTGATCCGGCCGCCGAGTGTCATCGACACCAGTAGACCGATGCCCAGCGCGGTGACCAGCAGGCCCGGCACGTAGTGGTGGGCTCCGTCGAACACGGGCAGCGAGGTCAGCTGCGAATACATGATCAGGCCGACCAGGCCCATCACGGTCAGCGTGGCCGCGAAGCCCGGCCTGCGGGAGCAGTCGTAGGTCCAGCGCGGGGGCGCGGCTGGTCAACGCGTGGCGGACGTAGAGGCCGAGCAGCACGAGTCCGACCGCGCCGGTGGCCCAACTGGACTTGTTGAGCGCGAACAGGATGCCGACGAATCCGGTGGTGAGCAGGGCGAGCCCGCGCACGTCGGTGGTCGGCGGAGTGCCGGTGGGTTTCGTGTTCGGGATCAGGGCGAACGCGGCCGTGAACACCAGGACGCCGAACGGGACGTTGACCACGAACGGTGCCGACCAGGCCAGGGCGGCCAGGGTCGAGCCGGTGACGAAGAGGGCGAGGCCGACTGCCGGCCGCCGAAGCGGGCGGTGGCCCAGCCGAGCAGGGGCAGCATCGAGCCCGCGGCCAGCGTCAGCGCGGAGTAGCCACCGGCCACATGCGCACGCGGATCAAACGGATCAACATGCACAACGGCCCGAACCGCCGACTCGCCCGCCCGAGCAGTCGACTCGCCCGCTCGAAGGGTCGACTCGCGCACAGGATCGGTCGACTCGCCCGCCGAGCCGGTCGACCCGGCAGGGCGGCGAGTCGGGTCGCCGCCCAGCGCAGCGGTGCCCGCGAAGGGTCGACTCGCCCGCTCGAAGGGTCGACTCGCCGCTCGTCAGGCATCACCGCCCGTCACCCAGCCAGGCCGCCGTAGCCGCCATGCCGTCCGCCTCCACCACCTCGCAGCGCCCCAGCCCCGTGCCGTGCCGGCGCAGATCGGTCGCGCTCGCCGGGTCGGCATCGCACAGCAGGTACGGACAACCGTCGCCGAGCACGCTCATCGCCAACAGCGCCGATCCCGGGTACACCATCGGCTCGCCGCCGACGAACGGACCAAGCGCTCGCGGTACCGCGATCCCGCGAGCACCGGATACTCGCATGCCTTGGCCAGAAAGCGAAGCACACCGAACCGGCGCCCGTCGTCGGCCACCATGGGATAGGCCGCCGAACCCGCGTGCGTCTCCGCATACCGCGATGGCGACTCCCGGCCGAGCACCTCCACCAGCACGCCGTGCTTCCAGACATCAGCCAGCTTGCCGAAATGCCGATTGGCCATGCCGTCCATACTCACGGCTTCGACCTGGCCGCGCCAACGAGTTGAGCGCAGACTGTGCGATGGCGCCGCAACCAGAGCGGCACCGGGACGGAGTCGTTGGTGTACCGGGGTTACGACCAGGCGGAACTGAACCGCCAGTACTCGCCGAGTTCGCTCGTCGATGACATCGGCCTCTATCTCGCCGAGTACACCTCCCGCAGCGCCGAGGCCCGTCGCCTGCTGCCCGCCCACCTGGATCTGCCCTACGGACCACAACCCTGGCAGCGCTTCGACTACTTCCCGGCCCTGCGCCCGAACGCGCCGCTGCACGTCTTCGTGCACGGCGGTTTCTGGCAGCAGTTGGACAAGAGCGACTCGTCCTACCCGGCCCTCGCGTTCGTACCGGCCGGCGTGGCGTTCGCGGCACTCGGCTACGGCCTGGCGCCCACCCACTCACTGGACACCATCGTCGCCGACGTGCGCATGGGTCTCCGGCACCTCGCCACCACCCTGGCCGACCTGCCGGGCACTCCGTCGGCCATCCACCTCAGCGGCCACTCGGCAGGCGCGCACCTCGTGGCGATGACCCTGCTTGCCGACGACGCCGCCGACCTGTTCGCCAGCGCGACCCTGCTCAGCGGGGTCTACGACCTGGCACCGGTCCAGCACACCTACGTCAACGACGCCGTGCGGATGGACGCCGACAGCGCACGTCGCAACAGCCCTCTGCTTACCCTGCCGCGCCGGCTGCCAAAGCTGGTGGTGGCCGTGGGGGAGCACGAAACCCAGGAGTTCGGCCGCCAGCACGTCGAGTTCGTCGCCGCCGCACGGGAACGCGGTGGTCAGGTCGAGGATCTGGTGGTCGCCGGACGGAACCACTTCGACCTACCGTTGGACCTCGGCGTCGCCGGCACCCCACTGTCCGGCCGCTAATTGGCCGGCGGCCGCCGACCCGGTAGCAGACCGGCGTCCACGACCGCGCGCGACAACGGTCGGGCGAGCGCGCCGAGACGATGACAGCCCTCCGCCCCGATGCCGGCGTAGGCCGGGACCGACAACTTGTCCGTCATCTCCTCGATCCACTGTCGCTGCGCCCGGCCCGCTTCGCTGAACGCGATCTCGCCGCCCGGTGCCAGCAGCCCACGTTCCTGCAGACCGGTCACCGCGGCCGCCCACTCCTCCTCGGTCCAGCCGCGGATCGTGCGCAGGGTCTCCGCACTGACATCGCCGGTGGCGCTGTGCAGGATCAGCGCTTCGATGCCGCTCAGGCCCTCGATCATCAGTGCCGCGATGTGCCCGTCACCCCGGAACTCGCGCAGCAGGGTCTGCGCGTGCCACAACGACAACAGCGGCTCGTCCGGCCAGTCCAGCGCCGCGTGCGCCGCGAACAGCGGCCGGCCCTCGGTCCGGTCGAACACGGCGCGGGCCGCGCGGCCGGCCAGTTCGGCCGCCTCAGCGATCTCCGGGCTGTCCGCCGTCGGCCCGAGCGCACGGCGCAATGCCGCGGTGGCGCCTTCCCGCCGGGCCGCGATCACCGTGGCCGGCTCGGCGAAACCCCAGGCGTCCGGGATCGCCCGCGAAACGACAGCGGGCGCGAAGTTGTAGAACGTGGAGATCACGACATTGGCGCTGACCGGGCCCAGTGCCGCGCCACGCGATGCGAAATAGCCCATGTGCATACCGCGTAACCCGATGGCCGTGTAACGCTCGATGCCCTCGGCTGCGAAATAGATCATCGAGTGCAGCGGCTCGGCCAACCGCCAGGTTTCCCGGGCCAGTGCCCCGTCCACGTGGTCTGCCACGGTAGGCGTCTCCTCGTTCCGGGACGCGTCATCGACCCGTCCGTACCGACCAGTCGGTACGAAACCCTACCAGGGGTTGACCCTCGGGTAACCCAAGACAGCACAGTGGAAGACGTGCCAGACGACGACCTCATGACCATCGGCCGGTTCGCTCATCTCAGCGGACTCTCGGTACACCCTGCGCCACTACGACGACGTCGGTCTACTCGTGCCGGCAGATGTCGATCCGTCGCCCGGCTATCGCCGCTATGGGCGGGACCAGGTCCGACTCGCCCGCCTCATTCGTTCGCTGCGCTGGATCGACCTGCCGATCGAGGAGATCCCAGCGGATCGTGCGGCCGACGGCCGAGCGGCCCGCCGAGGACATTCTGGCCGGCCACCGCCGCAGGCTGGCCAGGCAACGCGACCTGCTCACTGCTACCCATGTCGATCGCGTTCTACCAGGACGCGTTCGACATGCACTATGACGTGACTCGGCGTACCGACGACGCCGACTACTCCTCGTTCGTGGCTCCACCAGAGTTAGCGGCGGGTCCGGTAACCCTGACACACCACTAACCCGCCGCGTGCCACTCCAGGTGCGCCCGGACCCGGCCCTTGTCGTCGGTCCAGCCCTTGCTCCTCGCGTACTCGACCATCGCGTCGAAGTCCGCGCGCCACGCATCCCCACCGGCCGCGAGCCCACATACGGCCTCCGCGTCCAGCATCGCGTGCGCACCGTCCGCGTCGACGACACCGAGCCCGGTCAACGCCTCGACCACCGCGGGCAGTCGATCCTCGGTGCCGTCGACCTGGACGGCGAACGCGCGGAAATTGTCCTGATCGGCCAACACGGCAGTCGGCGGCACGACGGCGGTGTCCACGTGGATGTACACGCGATTTCTCCCCTAACCCATGAGGTCGAGCACGGCACGCATGTCGTCGTAGGTGGCCGGAATCCGATCGGGGTGGTCCATCCGGTGCCGTTCCAGCCGAACGGCGCCGATGTGCGCGCTCCGGTAGACCAGCGTGCGCCACGCCGCGGCCTCGCTGTCGTCGGGCGGGCCGTAGGTCTCCCAGAACCCGTCCCGCTCGGTGCCCGGCTTCAGTCTCGCCAGGTAGATGCCCCAGTCGGCGGCCGGGTCACCCCAGGACGACCGGTCGTGGTCGAACATTCCGGTGATCAGCGGCTCGGGCGCACCTTCGGCGAGCATCACGTTGGGCACGAACAAGTCGCCGTGCAGCATGCGTGGCTCGTCGATCTCGTCGAGCACCGCCGTGTCCTTCTCGGCGGCCGCGACGACCCGCAGCAGGTCGTTCACGTCCAGCCCCGCGTCGGTCAGATCGGCCACCGTGTTGCCCAGCAACGACAACACCGCGTCGCTCCACGTGGCGAACGTCGGCCCGGCCACCGGTCCGAAGCGCTCACCCCGGATCGAGTGCACCGTTTTCGTCAGAGTGCCGAGTTGCCGGTAGAACCCGGCCCACATCGACCGGGGATAGTCACCGAAACCATCCATGGCGGACACACCGCCGAGCATCGTCTGCCACATGTAGTCCCGGCCGGCGATGTCCCTGGTCCAGTCCGTGCACAGGGTGCGCGGCATCATCGCCGAGACCGGCGCGTAGAACGGCAGTGCGGCGTGCTCGTTGCGCATCAGTTCCCGCTCGATACGGGACTGACGTTCCGGTGCGGGAGCCACCCGTAGGATCACCGGGCGATCGGCGCCGATGTCCACCCGATAGGTGTTGTTGTACGAGCCACCGGTGAACTCGATCGCTGACACCACATCGGTTCCGGTGCCGAACGCGCGATGGCACATCGCAGTGATCTGCTCGGCCGACACCGACTCCTGAAACGCCCCCACGGCCCGGTCGACCGGCTGAAACTCCACCCGGGCATGGTAGAACTCAGCGGCGCGCGGCGACGAGATAGGTCCGCATGGTCGAATCCTGGACGACAGCCGGACCGGTGCGCAGCCGTCTGTGGTCGACCTCGCCGGCACCGGGATACGCGAGGGTCGCCGAATGCCAGCCGGCTGCGGTACACAGGTCGGCGGGCTCATCGGTGCAGAACGGCGGCGGCCTGCCGTTGTCCGCGTACCAGTGCAGGGTGTCCGCCATGGCCGGCAGGCGGAGCAGCCCGGCACCGAAGTTGTCCGCGGCGAACAGACTGCCCGGCGTGGACAGCACGGCCGCCTGGTGGGCCAGCGCGGTGACGTGGTCAGTGGTGAGGTAGTAACACAGGCCTTCAGCCAGCCACATCGTGCGAACCGCGGGGTCGTGACCTGCGTCGCGCAACAGGTTGTCCCACCGTGCCGCGAGATCGGTCGGTACCACGGTCCGGCGACAGGTGGGTGTGGCGCCGAGTTGGCCCAGGTTGTCGTCCTTGGCGGTCAGCACGTCCGCGTGGTCCATCTCGACGGTCACACGTGGGGCGGCACGGGACCCGTGCCGCCCCGGTCGGTCAGCCGGTCCACTCGCCGACGATCTGCCGGCTGGCCACGTTGAACCGGTTCCACACGTTGATCGCGGAGATCGCGACCACCAGGCCGGCCAGCCCCGACTCGTCGTAGTGTTTCGCGGCGGCGGCCCAGATGTCGTCGGGCACCGCGTCCGGCTGGTCGGCGATCCTGGTCAACGACTCGGCCAGGGCGAGCGCGGCCCGCTCCGGTTCGGTGAAGTAGGACGAGTCCCGCCAGGCGGCTACCGCCCACAGACGCTCGTCCGTCTCACCCGCCTTCTTCATGTCGCGGCTGTGCATGTCGACGCACACACTGCATCCGTTGATCTGGCTGGCCCGCAGTTGGATCAGACCGATCGTCGTGCTCGGCACGCCAAGGCCTTCGGTTGCCTTGCTGAGGCTGTGCAGGCTGTGCATCACAGCTGGCACCAGCAGTGCCGGGTTGGTGATCCGTGCTCCCATGAGTTGGGTCTCCCCTGGTCGTATTGGTTTGTCACATCGGGCGGGTTTGCTCCGTCAGTGCTATGACGGAACGCGATCGAAGGATGTGACCGTGGACGAGCTGTTCGAATCACACCGGGCCCATCTGCACGCGGTGGCCTACCGGATGCTGGGCTCGCGCAGTGAGGCTGACGATGCGGTCCAGGAGGCGTGGCTGCGGTTGCGTCGCGCCGACACCGAAGATGTGGTGAACCTGGTCGGTTGGCTGACCACCGTCGTTTCCCGTGTGTGCCTGGACATGTTGCGCACCCGCACAGCTCGGCGCGAGGAACCGCTGGAAGCCCACCTGCCCGATCCCGTCGTCACCCGGGACGACGGTGTCGACCCGGAACAGCAGGCGATGCTGGCCGACTCGGTCGGTCTGGCATTGCTGGTGGTCCTGGAGACGCTGGAACCGGCCGAGCGGCTGGCGTTCGTGCTGCACGACATGTTCGCCGTGCCGTTCGACGAGATCGCGCCGATCGTGGGCAGGTCATCCGCTGCCGCACGGCAGTTGGCCAGCCGTGCCCGCCGCAGGGTGCAGGGCGTGCCGTCGGTGCAGGACACGGATCTGAGCCGGCAGCGCAAGGTGGTCGACGCGTTCCTCGCCGCCGCAAGAGGTGGCGACATCGACGCACTGGTCGCGGTGCTCGATCCGGACGTGGTGCTACGCGCCGACCAGAACACGTCGGCAATGCGCGAAGTCCGGGGCGCGCGGGCGGTCGCCGGGCAGGCGACGATGTTCCACCGCCTCGAATCCCCGGGCATCACCATCCGGCCAGCGGTGGTCAACGGCGCAGCCGGCCTGTACGCCACGCGGGACGGCGCACCACTGGCACTGCTCAGCTTCACAATCGCGGACGGCCGGGTCGTCGAGCTGGACATCCTCGGCGACCCGGACCGGCTCCGTCGGCTGGATCTGAGCATGCTGGACTGAACAATCCAACAATCCAACGGTCGACACGCCGACGCCGGGTGTGTCGACCATTGACCGGGTGTGTCGACCGCTCGCGTTGGTGTGTCGATCGTTCTCGCGGGCGTGTCGACCGTTCCCGCCCGTGTGTCGACTGTCCCGCGGGTGTGTCGACCCGCAGCGACGGTATCGGTCAGGTGGCGATGTCCGGGTAGGGGAGCGTCATATGGCCGACCCGCCGCGCGTACTCCAGCTGGAAGCCCAACGGCTCCTCGTGGTCGCGCTCGAACATCGCGATGAACAGCGTCAACGTGAGGAACGGGTGCGCGCCGAGTTCGAACAGACGGGGGTAGTCGTGCTCGGTCAATGCCGTCCGCTCCTCGTCGGCGAAGCGCAACCACGTGCTGGCCTCGCCATCGACGCAGTTCAGCACCCGGTTGGCCTGCTCAGCCTCCCACCACGCGACCGTGCCCTTCGGGTCGTCGCGGTAGCGCTCGACAAGTGCGGGATCGCGGTCGACCGTGTAGAGGAACTTGTTGACCAGGTACTTGCTCACCGCGCGCCTCCCGGGTACCAGGTGAAGTACGCCTCCATGGTGTGGAACAAGTCGTACGTGTCCACGTAGTCGGCCTTCCGGCCCTCGCCCGCCACACCCATCATCAGCATGAAGTCCATGAACCCGTGGGTCGCGTTGCCCGGCGCGTGCAGGCTGTCCAGCGTCACCTGTGCGAGTGAACCCTCGATGTCACCGGTGGCGATCCACTCCACGGCCCTGCGGTCGAACTCGGGGTCCGGTCCGTGCGGCCCGAACTGCCGCGGGCCACCGAGTTCCAGCGACAGGTGACCGGTACCGATCACCGCCACCCGCTGGTCCGACGGCCACGACTCGATCAGCTGCCGGATCGTCCGGCCCAACTGGACGAACCGCTTCGGTTGCGGCAGCGGCGGTGCGAAGATGTTCGTGTAGATCGGCACGATCGGCAGGTCGTTCTGCGGCCGCAGGGTGATGATCGGACACGTGATGGAGTGGTCGATCCGCAGCTCATTCGAAAACGCCAGGTCGAAACCCGCGTCCAGGCCCTCGCGCAACACGTAGGACGACAGATCCTCCTGGCCGCGCAACAGCATCTTCGGCAGGCCGAACTCGCGTTCCTCGTTGTAGAAGTTGGCGTCGTAGAACGGCGCCTTGCCGACCAGGAACTGCGGCATGTTGTCCAGCCACAGCTGGTGGAAGTGGTCCGAGCCGACCATCACCAGCACATCGGGCCGTGCCTTGGTGAGTGTGGCGCGGAACGCCTCCACCTTGCGTACCCACTCGTCGGCGAACGGCGGGCGGTCCGCGCCGGTCGACGTGCTGGCACGGTAGTAGAACGGGTGGTGGGTGGACGCGATCACCGCTACCACTTCAGCCATGCGGCCCTCCGTTGGTGAATGGCTCCGGGGCTACGGACCGGTTGTTCAGGTCCACGGACAGGAAGATCTCGTTGCCGACCGGGTTACGCAACTCCTCGGCCAGCTGCCCGATCAGCCCGGCGGTGCGGGCCAGCAGCGCGAACCCGCGCAGCAGTTCGATCGGCAGGTCCAGGTCGGCCAGCGCGGCACCGCAGACACCGGCACCGTTCAGCGGCAGAGTCCGGTTCAACACCTGCGGATGCACCCGGCCGATCGCGGCGAACAGCGACAGGTGCGGCCCGAACAGGCCCTCCTCGGCGGCGATCGCCATCAACCGGGGAGTGCGGGGGTCGACCTCCTTGTGCACATGGTGACCGAGGCCGGGCACGAACGCCTTGGCGGCCCGCTGCGCCTGTACCGTCGCCAGCGCGAGGGCATCCCAGCCGGCGTCGTCAGTGGGCAATGGTCCATCCACAGTGGACAGTGTGTCGTGCAGGAACTTACCGGTGTCCTCTGTGACACCGAGGAATCGCGATCCGCCACCGAGCAGGCCGGCGGCCAGCGCGCCCTGGATGGAGTCCGGCGCGGACAGGTACGTCAGCCGCGTGACGATGGCGGTCGGGGTGAAACCGTGGTCGGCCAGCGCCGCCAGCACGGCTTCGAACACCCTGGTCTGACCGGGAGTCGGGCGCCGCTGGGTGGCCAGCCAGTAGGCCAGTTCACCGAACCCGACGTTGCCCATCACGTCCTGCGCCAGGTCCGTGCCCAGCAACGTGATCGCGGTGCGGCTGGAGGCGCCCAGTGCCGTGGGATAGCTGGGTTGTTCGGTCACGTTTCACCCTCCGTGAGCCACGCCCGCAGTTCGGCCCCGTGCTCGTCGAGTTCCGGCGGTGGCAGGTGGTAGTGCACCGGGGTACTGGAGAACCGGATCGGGTGCCGGGTGGTCGGCACGGCCCGGTCGCCCTCGCCGACTTCGACGACCGGGTCCAGCCCGAACCGTTCGGCCATCGCGAAACCGCCGTCGATGGTGTTGATCGGACCGCACGGCACCCCGACCTCGACCAGCGCCTCGAACCACTCCGTCGCAGACCGGGTGACCAGCCGTTCGACCAGCAGCGGCCGCAATTCCTCCCGATTCTTGGTGCGGTCGGCGTTGCGGGCGTAACGGGGGTCGTCGGCCACCTCCGCGATGCCGAGCACTTCGCACAGCTTGCGGAACTGGCCGTCGTTGGCCGCAGCCACGATCAGGTCGTTGTCCTTGGTGGGCAACGGTTCGTACGGGAACACGCTGGGGTGCGCGTTACCCATCCGGTAGGGCACCACATTGCCGGCCACGTACGCCGAACTGTGGTTGACCAGGCCGGTCAGCGCGGAGGACAACAGGTTCACCTCGACGTGCTGGCCTGTGCCGGTCGCGTCCCGGTGGCGCAGTGCGGCCAGGATTCCGATCACGGCGTGGTTGCCGGCCATCACGTCGAAGACCGAGATCCCGGCCCGGTACGGCGGGCCGTCCGGGTCCCCGGTCAGGCTCATCAGCCCCGAAATGGCCTGCACCATGAGGTCGTAGCCGGGCACGTGCGCACCATCGGTCGAACCGAAGCCGCTGATCGACGCGTAGATCACACCGGCGTTGGTCGCGCTGACACTCGGGTAGTCCAGCCCGAACCTGGTCAGGCCACCCGGCTTGAAGTTCTCGATCAGCACGTCGGCGCGGCGCGCGAGTTCTCGGGCCACCTTCGCGTCGGCCTCGTCGCGCAGGTTCAGCGCGATCGAGCGTTTGCCGCGGTTGATGCCCAGGTAGTAGGTGGACACGTCACCGCGAACCGGTGGCATCCAACTGCGCGTCTCGTCGCCGCTCGGCCCTTCGACCTTGATCACCTCGGCGCCGAGATCAGCCATCAGCATGGTCGCGTACGGGCCGGCCAGCACCCGGGAGAAATCGGCGATCAGTAACCCGGCCAGCGGGCCTGTTGCTTGCTGGGCATCGGCCTCCGGCGGCTCAACCACAGTGAGATCCCTTCCTGCCGGCTGACGGACATGTGTCCGCTCTACGTATGCTAGGTCAGCTACGCCGTCACGGTCACGTGCGGGACGGTGTGCAGGCGAGCGAAGTCTGCGCTGATGTGGCCCGCGGTGCGCAGCAACAGCGGCAGGTGGTGCTCCACCAGGTGGTCCACCGAGGTCTCCGCTGCGTGCGCGTTCACGTTCACGGCTGCGATCACGGTGCCGGTGCCGTCCCGCAGCGGCGCGGCGACCGAGCGGATGCCCAGCGTCAGCTGTTCGTCGGTGAGCGCCCAGCCGCGGGCGCGCACCTCCTGCAGTTCGGCGTCCCGCTCGGCCCGGTCCGGCTGCCAGCGCGGCACCAGGCCGGACCTGGTCGGTTCGGCCAGCACGCGGTCCAGCTCGGCCGGGGGCAGTGCGGCCAGTTGCACCTTGCCCAACGACGTCTGGAGAGCCGGGAACCGGGTGCCGATCTGCACGGCCAGCGACACGATCTTGGGCACCGACACGCGTGCCACGTAGACGACGTCCGAACCGTCGAGTTGGGCGATCGAGCAGGACTCGTTGGTCAGCGCGACCAGTTGCTCCAGGTGCGGGCGGGCCACGTCCCACAGGCCCATCGACCGCACGTAGGCGACACCGAGCTCCAGCACTCTCGGCGTCAGCGTGAACTCGCGGCCGGCCGGGCGGACATAGCCGAGGGACTGCAGGGTGAGCAGGATGCGGCGGGCGGTCGGTCTGGCCAGGCCGGTTGCCGTGGCCACGTCGGTGAGCGACATGGTGGGCTTGCCGGGCTGGAAAGCGGCGATGACCTCCAGCCCCCTGGCCAGGGCTTCGATGAAGTCCGGCCCTGTGCCTTCGCGTGGCATGTGCCGCTCCTGTCTCAAACCGATGTCTGCGCAGCTTAGCGCCTCGTGTCCGACTGGCGGACAAAGTTGGTCGTGTACCCGGTCACCGACCAGCATTGACAGCGCGCCCGTCGTCGTTCAGAGTGCCCATAAGTCGTCGGCGACCGCTCCACGAACGGTTGTCCGAAAGCTCGCCGAGCGTGCAGGAGTGATAGCCATGGGTGTGGTGTTCCGCGACGGCCTGGTGCTGACCATGGACGACACGCGAACAGTGCTGCCGCACACCGACGTGCTCGTCGTGGACGACCGGATCGCGGCGATCGGCCCGGCGCTGAGCGTGCCGGAGGGCACCACCGAGATCGACGCGTCGGACGGCATCGTGATGCCCGGCATGATCGACACCCACCGGCACATGTGGCAGACGGCGATGCGTGGCTACGGCGCCGACTGGACCCTCACCCAGTACTTCGTCTGGTACTACCTGGAATGGGGCAAGGTATTCCGGCCCGAGGACATCTACGCCGGCAACCTGCTCGGCGCGATCGAGGCCATCGATGCCGGCGTGACGACAACCGTCGACTGGTCGCACGGGTTGCAGACCACCCAGCACGCCGACGCCGCCGTGGACGCCCTGCAGGCGGTGCCCGGCCGGTTCGTGCTGGCCTACGGCAACATCCAGAACTCCCCGGACAAGTGGAGCACCGCGCCGGAGTTCCGTGACTTCGTCAGCCGCCGGATCACCGGTGACGACATGCTCGGCTTCCAGATGGCGTTCGACGTGACCGGCGACCCCACGTTCCCGGAGAAGGCCGCGTTCGAGGTGGCGCGCGATCTCGGCGTGCCAGTCACCACGCACGCAGGCGTGTGGGGCGCGACCAGCGACGACGGCATCCGGCTGATGTACGACGGCGGCTTCATGAACGCCGACACCGTCTACGTGCACAGTGCTTCGCTGTCCGCCGACTCGTACCACCGCATCGCGGCCACCGGCGGTTCGGTGTCGGTGTCCACCGAGAGCGAGCAGAGTGCGGGCCAGGGCTACCCACCCACCTGGGCGATCCGGGCGCACGGCATCCCGGTGTCGCTGTCGATGGACACGAGTGTGTGGTGGAGCGGTGACCTTTTCTCCGCGATGCGCACGACGCTGGGCGCCGACCGGTCCCGCCAGCACCTGGAGGCGCACAACAAGGGCGAGACCGTGACCAACTGTGCGCTGCGTGCCGACCAGGTGGTGGAGTGGGCGACCAGGGGTGGCGCGCACGCGCTGGGCAGGGCCGCCGACCTGGGCAGCATCGAGCAGGGCAAGAAGGCCGACGTGGTGCTGATCAAGAACGACGAGTCGCCGGTGATGTTCCCGGTGCTCAACCCGTACGGCCACGTGGCGTTCCAGGCGCAGCGCGGCGATGTGCACACCGTCGTGGTGAACGGCAAGATCGTGAAGCGCGACCACAAGCTGGTGGACGTCGACCTGGCAGCGGCCCGGCACGCGGTCGAGCAGACCGTCGAGTACCTGCGGTCCACGCTGGGTGAGGAGGCGTGGGCGAAGGGGATGAACCCGGACGTTCCCGAGACGGGGATTCTGGACAACCCCTACACCTACACCGACTACAGCAGCACCAGCACCCACGAACGCTGAACGGCGGGGTAGCCCCCGATCTGCCCCGCCGTTCAGTTCTACGGTTGTTACAGCCCCAACTGCTTGCGGTCGGTCGGCTGGTCGTCGTCGCCGATGTCCAGCTTGCTGGTCGAGAAGCCCTTCTTGACCGAGTCGAGAATGGACAGTCCCTGGCCGACCAGCCCGGCTGCGATCTCACCGAGGCCGTCCGAGCCGTTCAGGATGTTCACGTTGGCGCCGGCCAGGCCCTGTGCGGCTTCCCGAACGATCTGCGGCAGCTGCGCGATCAGCTGCTGGTCCAGCGCGACCCGGTTGTTGGACGCGGCAGCCGCGGCCTGGATGCGCATCCGCTGGGCCTCGGCCTCGGCGAGGATGCGCACCTTCTCGGCCTCGGCCTCGGCCGGCCGGACCACCTCGGACACCAGCTGCTGCTGACGCAGTTCGGCACCACGCTGGGCCAGCTCGGTCTGGGCCGCGATGACCTGGCGCTGCGCCTGCGCCTGGGCCAGCGGGCCGGACTGTGCTGCCTCGGCCTGCGCCTTGTCCACCTCGGCCTTGTACCGCGCCTGCACGATCGAGGTCTGCCGGGCATATTCGGCCTGTTGCCGCTGCGATTCCTGCTCGGCCTGAGCGGCCAGCTGATTGGCCTGCGCCTGTGCGATCTGAGCCTTCTGCTGAATAGCGGCATTGTGCGGCGCTGCCATTGCGGCGATGTAGCCGAGTTTCATGTCGTCGATCGACTGGATTTGCAGAGAATCGACACTGAGGCCAATCTTCGCCATTTCTTCCTTGGAACCGTCCAGCACCTCGGTGGCCAATTTCTGTCGCTCGGTCACGATTTCCTCAACGGTCATCGAACCGACGATCGAACGCAGGTGGCCGGCGAAGATCCGTCCGGTCAGAATGGACATCTGGTCCTGATCGGACAGGAATCGCTGACCAGCGTTGACAATGCTCTCGTCGTCGTTCCCGACCTTGAACGCGATCACGGCACGCACGTTCAACGCGATGCCCTGCTTGGTGACACAGGCCTCGGCCACTTCGGCCTCGCACATGGCGAGCGTCAGATAGCGGACCTTCCTGAAGAACGGCGCAACAAAAGTACCGTGGCCGGTGACAACCCGAAACGGCGTCCCGCCACGACCCCCTCGGCCCCCGGAAATCAACATCGCCTGGTCAGGCGCGGGGACGTGGTAACCAAACATTATCTCTCCCAGTCAGGAAACCCGAATATAGCGGTGGAGGGTTCTGACCACCTTACGACGCTTACGGCACGAGCCCCGCGAGACTCCACGATCAGCACGGATGTGCCCTTGGGCAGCGGCTCGTCCGACCACGCGAGAAAGCTCTCCGAACCCCCTCGAATCTTGATCAACACTTCCCCTGGGCCTGCCGATCCACGTGTGCCGACGGTGAGGACACCGACGCGGCCAATGGCCGCCGGGTCACCGTCCATCGGTGCTTGACCTCTCTCCTCCGTTTGAGTACCAGCAGGACAAACCTACTGCTTGCGTCACCGCGTCCGCCTGACTTGTCGCCAACATGTCGCCGACGCGCCATCAGCGCCCCCTTGGGCGGTACTTCGGCCACAGCCTGCGATGATCAGTTACGTAGGGTCGCGTAGCCGAGTAGAAGGGAACGCTGGTGATTCGGACCAGTCGGGGGACGGGCAAGACGGTGAAGGTGACTTTCGTGCTGCCAGCGGAGGAACCGTCCGGCCGGGTCAGCGTGGTGGGGGAGTTCAACGACTGGCAGCCGGGCACGCACGAGTTGCGGAAGCGGTCCAACGGCACCCGATCGGTGTCGGTGCAGGTCGAGGACGGGTCCACGGTGTGCTTCCGCTACCTGGGTGAGGGCGGCTTCTGGTTCGACGACCCGGACGTACACCACCGAGACGAGCGCGGCGGCCTGTTCTCCGCCAACGAAGCCTGAGTCGCGAGCAACAGGGCGAGTCGGCTCGTCGGCGGGCGGGCGATTCGTTCGCGAGAGAGGTCAACTCGCGGTGCGAA
>DASUJK010000092.1:0-15659 GCA_036279295.1 Pseudonocardiaceae bacterium
GGCCGAGCTGAGCCGGCTCAGCCGCCCGGCAGCGTGTAGTGCAGTGAAATGTCGAGCGTGGTGGCGAACGTGAGGTACATCAGCCACAGCCCGACCAGGATGTGCACAGCACCCAGCGCACGCTCGCCAGGGTTGAACACAGCGGGTGCCGCCCGTTCGGTGACGACCGTTCCGGCTGTCTCGCCCTCGCCCGTCGGCCGCGCCAGTGCCGCGGCCACCTGGCGACGGACACCGAGTTGGAAGCTCGCGGCGAACTCACACACGTACACCGCGATCAGACCGACGAACAACACCCCGACCGGCCAGGCGCCCACGGCGAAGAACACGAACGTCCCAAGGACCGAGATAACGACGAACGGGATCGACATGTAGCCGGTCGGCCGCGCGTCGTTGCCCTGGTAACGGTTCCAGCCCAATGCGAACCAATGGATGCCGTACGCCGAGAACGCGAGCGCCGCGGTGTACAACGCCGGTGTTTTGAGCGATTCGAACCATATCAGGGCGACGAACAAGTACAGACCGGTCATGAACTGGCAGAACCCGGGCATCCAGATGCCCCAGACCCCCATCGCCCGGTCGACCGCCGGGTCTCGCCGAGGGAAGCCGAACAGTTCCTGAGGACCGTAGATGAGATAGCCGGTGCCCAACCCGAAGAATCCGAGAACCACCGGCGCGAACGCGGTCACCGCGAATGTCACGGTCATTGCAGGCAGCGCCTCCTACTCCTTGTGTCCGATCAGGATGCAACGCGTCGGGCACCGACGCAATTGAACCTGTCAGGCTGCGCGTTACCGCTGTTGACAGTTGACGCTGGTGTGCCACGCATGCGTCGGACAGCATCCACCCGCCTGCGGCCCGGCAGGTGTTCGACCGGGCGCTGGGCATCGATCCGGATCTGATCACCGCGCTGTCCAGCCGTGCCGCGCTCGCCTACGACCAGGGGGAACCGGACGTCGCCATCGAGGACCTGCGCCACGCGGTGGAGCTACGACCGGACGACCCGGCGCTGCGCTGCAACCGGGCCTTCCCCTACCAGGACATCCAGCGGGCGAGACAGGCCTGCCTGACCCACGTCGACCGAGCGACCGCGGCGGTCTGAGATGTCGGTCCTGGTGCCCGCCGCTCCGGCCGCCCCGTTGGGCGGGGCGGCGGCGCGGGCCCCGCGCGACGTACTCGGCCGCTACGCCACCGGGGTCACCACGTGGTACGACGGCCGGCCGGTGGGGTGACGGCGAATTCGTTCACGTCGGTGTCCCTGGACCCGCCCTGGTGCTGTGGTGCCTGCGCGGCACCAGCACCAGCCGCGTCGCTTTCACCTCGGCGCCACGGTTCGTGATCAACGTCCCGTCGGCGGGGCAGGAACACCTGGCCCGCAGGTTCGCAGGCCATGACGACCGCTTCGCCGGCACACCGCTGGTCGCCGAACCGGACGTCGACCACCCGCCCGAACTGACCGGCACCGCGGCCATCCTCCAGCTGACTTGACGATACTCAAGTCAGCTGCATAGCCTGGCTCCATGGCGCGAGGCGCGGGAGGCGTGCTGTGACGGTGCAGGAGGACTCGGTCGACACCGAGCGGACGCGTGTCGTGACGTGGGCGGACCCGGCGGTGACCGCCGCGGCGGCGCACGGGCGCAGCGGGCTGGAGTTCATGCGGGCGCTCGCCGAGGGCGAAGTGCCGCCACCGCCGATCATCAGCACGATCGGCGCACGACTGGACCGGGTCGCCGAGGGCGAGGCCGTGTTCAGCCTCGAACCGGCCGAGTACCACTACAACCCGATCGGCAGCGTGCACGGCGGCATCTACGCGACACTGCTCGACTCCGCCACCGGCTGCGCCGTGCACACGATGCTGCCGGCCGGGGTCGGCTACACGTCCCTGGACCTGTCGGTGAAGTTCCTGCGCGCCATGCGAATAGGCACCGGGACGGTCACGTGCAGTGGCACGGTGACACACCTCGGCCGCCGGACCGCGCTGGCCGAGGCACGGCTGGTGACCGCCACCGGGCAGTTGCTGGCCACGGCGACCAGCAGTTGCCTGATCCTGCGGCCGTGATGCCTACCTGGCAGGTCGTCTCGCGATTCGGGCCACCGTCTCGGTGATCGGTACCTCGTGTCCGGCCGCGCACCGGACGTGCGGCTCGATCGGCGCGCCGCACTCGTCGTGGATCAACTCGATGCCGCCAGGGCCGTCGTCGAGCAGATCGCCCCACTCCAGCAACGCGACCAGCACGGGGAACAGCGCGCGGCCCCGGTCGGTCAGCTCGTACTCGTGCCGGGTCCTGCTGCCCGGCTCCCGGTAGGGCACCTGACGCAGCACGCCGCCGGCCACCAGTTGCTTGAGGCGCTTGGCGGCGACAGCTTCCGTGATGCCGGCCCGCCTGGTCAGCTCCTCGAACCGGCGGCCGCCGTAGAACGATTCCCGCATCAGCACCATCGCCGACCGGGTGCCGATCAACCCGAGCGCGCGCTCGATGGAGCACCAGCCCTCCGCGGTCCACCGGTCCCGCTCGGCGAACGGACCGGCCAGCGTGATCACGTCCTTGCCCACTACACCTCCCCTGACTAGTGCATCGTAGAGCCAGCTGGGGTCGAGGCGCCATCAGTCCCGGTACCACTCCTCGTCGATCGTCGAGAGCCGCGAGGGATGGATCTGGCCGGTCAGGCCGTAGAAGCGCTGGAAGCTCATGATCAGCGGACGCCACCGGTCCGGGTCGATGCGATTCGGGTGGCCTGCCATCCGGACGCTCTCGTGCACGTGTACCCGCCGCACGTCGACCTCGCACGCGACGACCGATCCGTCACCAAGGCTGTGCATGTCGGCCACGGTGGCCTCCATGGCGATCGAACATTCCAGCACGCGGGGTGGCATGACCAGATCCGAGGCCACGGGCGTCAGGTGGGCGCGCGCGAATGATCCTGGCACGACCACCCGACACTGGATCGGCACACCGCGGGTGGCAGTCGAATGTCGTGGTGACCGCTGGACCGTATTCCTCGACCAGGAACTGCCACGCGACATTCCCGGTCTGCACCAGGCCCGCCAACCGGTGTCCGAAGCCGAACTCGCCGAATGGACGATGCGGCTCAACGCCGGATGGCAACTGCTGGTCGAACATCACCCCGCCATGGCACGGGAGATAGGCGACACGGTTCAAATGATCACGCCGTTGGCGGGCGGATCGTCGCAACAGGCCAGCGCCACGCTGGGTCGCCGGCTTTTGGCACCGGCAGCGTGCCGTGAGCGGCGATCGGGCAAGACTGTTCCACGCCGATGTCGAGTATTTGCGCTGGCGAGCGGCATGTCTGGAGACGGCGGACACACTCCTGGACAGCGGCCTCCTCACCGAGGCGGGCACGCTACTGGTCACCGAGACCGTCCGGGAACTCATCAGTTGGTCGGCCAGGCCGATCCTGCCCGACACGAAGACGGCCGCCTGCCGCATCGCCGACGAACATCGGGCTCGCTGGCGCTCCCGCAACGGTGAGCCGACGCGATGGGGCCGGGCGACCTGGATCCCGTCCAGCACAGCCTGAACTGAGGACGTCCCGCTTGTGATCTACCTCTTATGCGCGAGTTGATCGTGTGATCTGGAACTGCCACACATCTACGTACCGAGCGTCGGCCGCTGGCGAACATGCCGGACCTGGCACCTGATCCGGCGATGAACGCCACCTATTGGCTGGCAGACCAGGGATCGCCCGATGGCTGACGACGAGCCCTGGCGGGTCGACGTCCGTTTCGCCGCCACCGTTCCGGTCGTGCGCCGCAACGAACTGCTTGTCCTGGTGCGCAGCATCGTCTTGTCCGTCGTGGTGGGCGACGACCTGGCCGACGACCAGCCGGCTGGTACCGCCGCGCTGATCACGGTCGGTGGACTGCGGTGCGGTCCGGACGACGTACACCGTGTTGCTGACGCCGCACGCCACTGGTTGCGAACCATGCCCGGCACCGGGCAACAGCGGGTTGCCATGCGGACGCCGCATCGAGGCGCCGTGTGGTGGATCGAGCCGACCGGCGCACTACCGGCCCAGAATGTCCCTCCAGTCCTGCGATCGCGGTCCGAGGCAGCGGCTCGTGAGCGGACCACCATACTGGTGCTCGCGGACGAGTGGCTGCCGTTGCGCGGTGGGCTCAGCGCCCTGAACCGCTACCTGTGCATCGCGCTCGTGCACGCCGGCGCCCAGGTGTACTGCGCGGTGCCGGCGTTCTCGATCGACGAGGTCGCGGATGCCGCGTCCAGCGGGGTCAACCTGGTCACCGCGCCTCAGACGACCGACGCAGGCGAAGCGCCGCGGTCCAGACCAGAACTGCCGGACGGCGTCGTGCCCGACGCGGTCGTCGGGCACGGTCGAATCACCGGCCCGATGGCCGTGTCTCAGGTGCACGACCATTTCCGAACGGCTGTTCGGCTGCACATCGTGCACAGCGAGCCAGACGAAGTGGCGTGGCACAAGCTGGATCCCGATGAGGACGTCGGCCGGACCGCGGAGGAACGCACCGCGGCAGAACTGGCCCTGTGCGCCGGAGCCCGGGTGATTGCCGTCGGTCCCCGACTGCACCAGTGGCTCGACCGCGACCTGCGCAATGTCAATGGCGTGCCGCCGCTTCGCCTGGACCCTGGATTCGGCACCTACGGCCAGGCCACCCGCGACCCACTGCCCGGTATACCGCAGGTGCTGATCCTGGGCCGGATGGGCGACCACATGGTCAAGGGCCTGGACATCGCGGCACGGGCAGTGGGGCACGCGGTCGAACTACGCGGCCCTGCCGCCGGCAGCGTGGACCTGTTGATCCGGGGTGCATACGAACATCAGGGCGCCGACCTCCGCGCCGTGATCAGAAGAATGATCAACCAACCGACGGTCCGGGTGCTGCCACGCAACTACTCCGTGGATTTCGAACGGATTCGGCAGGATCTGACCAGGGCCAGTCTGATGCTCATGCCGTCCCGTGCCGAGGGATTCGGCCTCGTCGGCCTGGAGGCCATCGTGCTGGGCGTGCCGGCGCTGGTCAGCGACCGAAGCGGTCTTGGCATGCTGCTGCGTGAGGTGTTGCCGCGCGAGCTCGTCCACCAGATCGTCGTTCCGGTCGAGGACGACGCGGAGCGCGACACGGCGGTGTGGGGCCATGCGGTGGCAGCGATCCTGCGCAACCGGCGCGCCGCCTTCGACACGGCCGCAGCGGTCATGGCGATCATGGCCCGCGAACGAACCTGGGCGATGGCGGCGGACGTCGTGCTCACCGCGATCCGCCCCACGAGGTCGGCCAACGTGGCGTGGCCGTCGGGTGGTGGTGTCCGATGACGCAGTGCTGTGTCAGGACGTCGCCGGACTCAGCCAGTTGCCAGGGCGGTGCGGTCCACCTTGCCGCTCGCCGCTCTCGGTAGCGCGTCGTGGGTGCGGAAACGGCCGGCACGACGACCAGCCGACCGCCGTGCAGCAGCGCGCCCCACAGTTCCCACACGCTGAAGTCGAAGCTGGGCGAATGGAACAGCGTCCACACGTCGTCGGAGGAGAACGTGTACCGCTCGTCACACGCGGACATCAGCGCCAGCACCTGTCGATGCCCGACGAGCACTCCCTTCGGCGCGCCGGTCGACCCGGACGTGTAGATGACGTAGGCGATGTCGGCCGGCAGGCCGGTGGCAGCGGCGTTGCCGGTGACGTGGATCGCGAACGACGCCCGCTCCGGCGTCACGACCGCGGCTACGCCTGCGTCGCGCAGCACGTACTCCTGCCGGTGGGCCGGATAGGCCGGATCGACCGGCACGTAGCCGCAGCCCGCCATCAGGATGCCGACCACGCCGACGACGAACTCCGCGCTGCGCCGCACCCGCAGCGCCACCAGCGAACCGGGCGCGATTCCCCGCTCCCGCACCGCATTGGCCAGTGCCGTGGCCCGGGTGAGCAGGTCGTCGTAGGAGAGGCTGCTGCCGCCGTCGGACACCGCGATCGCTCCCGCGTGCCGGTGGGCCGTGACGGCGAGTCGCTCGTGCGGCGTGTCGGTGGCCAGAAGGGTCATGCAGCCGATTGTGTGGCCCCGCAACGCGCGGGGGCAATGTTCTTATCACCGCTCCGACCTGCGATAAGCCGTCGATAAGCCGGGAATAACCAGCACTTCTAGCGTCCGTCGAGCCAGGTTCGAGAACCGAACTGGACCAACAGACGGGACCGAAATGTCGACGCTCCGCATCGCAGCCACCCTGCTCGCCGCGCTGGCCATCGCCCTGGCGACCGCGGGTACCGCCGCCGCCGACACCCCCTGGACCGGGGGTGCGCCGAGCAGCCAGTTCGCCACGGCGGAGGCCCGCTGACCCTCGCTGTCCACAAATGCACCGACAAATAATCGACCACTACCAGCAAACGGTGATGACGTCGAAATAATGGCTCTGGACGTGCTGCCGGCCAGACACCAGACTGGGTTCGGGCTGGACCGACGAAGGAGCCGGGCATGTCGACCGACCCTGATATGGCGGCGTCCGTCGACCTCTCCGACATCGACGGCTTCTGGGGCTGGCCGATCGAGGAGCGCGCACAGGCGTTCGCCGAGTTGCGGGCCATGCCGGGGCTGCCGTTCTTCGCCGAACCGGAGTCCGGCTTCGTGCCACGTGGCGCCGGCTACTACGCGTTGACCAGGCTGGACGACATCGTCGAAGCCAGCCGCAGGCCGGACGTGTTCCAGTCGCGGCAAGGTGCCACCGGGATCGCCGACCTGCCGACGGAGTTCCTGGAGTTCTACGGCTCGATGATCAACATGGACCGGCCGGAGCACTCCCGACTGCGCCGCATCGTGTCCCGGGGCTTCACCCCGGCCCGGATGGCCGGGCTGCACGACACGGTGCGCGCGGCGACATCGCGGCTGGTCGACCAGGCGATCGACGCGGGCGGTTTCGACGCGGTGACCGATCTCGCCGGGCAACTGCCGCTGGAGATCATCTGCGACATGATGGGTGTGCCGGCCAGCCAGCGGGCAATGGTCTTCAACCGCAGCAACATGATTCTCGGTGCCGGCGACCCGGAATACGTGGCCGACCACGGCGCGGGCGAGGTCGGTACCGCGCTGCTCACCGCTGGTGCCGAGATGGCCGCGCTGATGCGGGAACTGTCAACGCAACGGCTGGCCCGGCCGACCGACGACCTGATCTCCGTGCTGACCTCCGCCGAGGTGGACGGCACGGCGCTGAGCCCGGACGAGCTGGCGTCGTTCTTCATCCTGCTCACCGTGGCCGGCAACGAAACCACCCGCAACGCGATCAGCTGGGGACTGGAGATCCTGAGCCGGCACCCTGATCAGCGGGCGGCGTGGCTGGCCGACCTGGACGGCGTCACACCCACCGCCGTCGAGGAGATCGTGCGGTGGTCCTCGCCGGTGATCTTCATGCGGCGCACCGTCGCCCAGCCGACCGAACTGTCCGGCCAGGCCCTCGAACCGGGCGACAAGGTGCTGCTGTTCTACTGGTCGGCCAACCGCGACGAGCGCTACTTCGCCGACGCCGAAGACGTCGACCTGCGCCGTTCACCCAACCCGCACGTCGGTTTCGGCGGCACCGGCCCGCACATCTGCCTCGGCATGCACCTGGCGCGACTGGAGATCGCCACCATGTTCCGCGAACTGCTCACCCGCGTGCCCGGCATCCACGTGACGGGCGCGCCGGATCGGCTGCGCTCCAACTTCATCAACGGCATCAAGCACCTGCCCTGCGAGATCCGCTGACCCGTCCGGGTGGAGACCGAGCAAGGTGTTCATCCTCCTACGCCAACGTGCCGGGGGGCGGGCGCGCGGAGTCGGTCCGCGAGTTCTGGACGTTCCTGCGCTCGTGCGGCGTCGATGCGCGCCTTGACCGTGTGGCACCACTCGGGGACCCGGTCGCCGGACGTGGACGGCGCCTACCAGGGCGGCCACGTCTCGGTGTTGCCGAACGGCGTGTCCGGCACGTCGGAGCACTGCAACAGCATCAACTGATCGCTCGACATGACGCAGACGAACTGACCGACGCTCAGGCCACGCACGCCCGCGGCGTCCGGGTTGGACTGGACGCGGACGCGCTCACCTGTTCGGAGGTGTCCTGCTCACGTCGCCAGGAGCATCCTGCGACCTTGCCGCACACGGCGACGAGGGCGGGCATGCGCAAGATCGTGATCATCGGGCAGGGCAGGCCGGGTTGGTACTGGCGCTGGGGTTGCGTGGCCACGGCTACCCGGTGACCGTCGCCGCCGACCGCGAAGCGGACGCGGTGCGCTCCGGTCGCCTGATCTCCAACCAGTGCGTGTTCCACCCGGCCCTGGTCCGGGAACGCGTACTGGGCATCAACTCCTGGGACGACAAGGCGCCGCCGATCCGCCGGGTGGCGTTCGCCGCCGACAGCGAGCCGGGGCAACGGCGGCCGGGCATGTCGTGGCAGGCGACGCTGGACCACCCTGCGCAGTCGGTCGACCAGCGGGTCAGGGTGTCGGACTGGATGGCCGAACTCGTGCGGCGCGGCGGCGAGATCCGCCACCGCAGGGTCACGCCGGACGACCTGGACGAGTACGCCCGCGAGTTCGATCTGGTGCTCACCCGGTCGGCATGCTGCCCTCGGGTGCGCGAGTGTTGGCGATGGGCGACACGGCGGTGACGAACGACCCGGTGTCCGGCCAGGGCGCGAATCTGGCCGCCTACGCGGCCCGCACCTACGAGGAGGCCATCCTCGCCCGCGCCGACGGCCCGTTCGACGAGGAGCTCATGCACGACGCGTTCGCCCGCTACTGGGCACGGGCCAGGCACGCCACACGGTTCAGCAACGACCTGCTCGCGCCGCCGAGTGAGTGGGTACTGGCCACCCTCTCGACGGCGCAGACAGTGCCCGAGGTGGCCCACCGGTTCGCGACGCTGTTCGAGAACCCGGCCGACTACACGGACTGGCTCACCGATGAGCAGGCATCGATGTCCTATCTGGCCGATGCGCGGACCCGGTGGATCACTGGATGATCCTCGCGGCCACCATTCCTATGTCCGGTACCGGAAGAGGATTCGGCCGCGGTTCAGGTCGTACGGGCTGAGCTCGACCAGCACCCGGTCGTACGGCAGGATCTTGATGTAGTTCCGCCGTATCTTCCCGCTGATGTGGGCGAGCACCTTGTGCCCGTTCTCCAGTTCCACCGTGAAAGAGGCATTGCGCAGACAGTCGACGACGGTGCCCTCGACTTCGATGCCCTTCGCTGTTCCTGTCATAGTCGTCGCTCCTCTCGGTCGAGCACGAGTTCCAGGTTGCTGCTGTCCCGCCATGCGCCGACGCCCTCGAACAGCGCTGCCGCAACGGCGTTGGCCTCGTGCACGTCAGCAGATGCCATGGCGGTCCCGGACCGGTGCAGCGAACCGAGCACGTGCGCCAGCAGTGCGCCGGCGATGCCACGGCGACGACGGTCCGTCCGGACCGCTATCAGGCCGATTCGCGACCGCCGGGGTATCGGTGCCACTCGGACCAGACCCACGTATCGGCCGGACTCGGCGGCCACGATGTACCTCGACGGGTCCAGCAGCGGTGACCCGTCCGGCCGGGCCAGCACCTCGGCCGGCATCACGTCCCAGCCGACGGTGGCGCCGACCTCGTCACGGATCACGCTGTCCAGTTCACGCAGCTGATCCTCGTCAGCGGTGCCGTACGGCATGATCGTCACACCAGCGGGCGGCTGTACCGAGCCGAGTCCGGTGATCGCCGGGTCGGTGGGTACGACGTACTCCCACTCGCGGCGCCGGGTCACGAAACCCACCCGCCCCCAGCGGGATGTCAGGTCGATGTCGGCCTCGTCGACCACGGTGTACAGCGGGGTCGGCAGGTCCGCCAACATGACCTCGGCCAGGCGGTCGAAAACCTCGGCATGCCACACGTCGATGCTCAGGAAGAGACGCCCGTCGGGCCTCGGCGAGGCCTGGCCGCGGCCGACCACCCGGTCGTCCTCCAGAGCATGCCAGTGCAGCTCGGCGATCCGCGTGATCACCAGGCCAGGCTCGCCCGTACCAGAAATGAAATGCACAGGGTCCATAGAATGTCGCCTTTCAGGAGTGCCTGTTCAAGGCGCTCCCGGCAACACCTACATCAGTCGCCCAACCGTGATGGCGAGGGGAGCACCCACCTCGATACTGCGTTCATGGGGGTACACCTCCTCGCGGACTGTCACGGTCGCCGACAGGTTAACAGCTCACCGTCCCTCGACACAGCGGTTTTTCCGACGGCGGTTCGGCGCGGCCACCGAGATGCCGGGCGTGGAAGTTCCCCATCGCCTCGGCGAAGCGCATCACGTTGGCGTGCCGTGAGACGTCATGGCCCTCGTCAGCGAAGACGACGATCATGGTCGACGTCGTTGACGTCGAGTGCCTGAACGAGCTGCTGAAGTTCTCCGATCGACACGCGTGAATCGTTGCCGCCATGACCGAGCAGCAGCGGGATCGTGATCTGCGCGGCTCACGACAGGGAGACTGCTCCCGGAGTCGGTCGCTGTCGGTGGCCGGGCCGCCGATCCGCCGGTACATCAGGTCCAGCAGCGGTCGCCAGTGGGCAGGTTTCACCGTGGCCGCCATGAGGGCCGCGTAGCCCCGAAGGACTTGTCCGTACACGGCTGTCCGAGCCGGGTCGACCCAGCCCTGTTCGACTGCGAAGTCGACCGTGTCAAAGAGGTCGGTCTGCATCCCGCCGCCCCATTCGCCGTTGCCCGCGTCGACGAACGACTTGCCGTAGCCGGTGGAACCGCGGAAGTTCACCCGCCGACAGACGTATCCACGATTCGTGAGCCACTGCACACTCTGCCTGAAACCCGGAACGTCCCTGCTCCACGGCTCGGCGTGCACGGCGAGCACACAGGGCAGCGCCTTCCGCGGGACGCCCGGCGGGAACGTGACATGGCCACGCAACGGCAGACCGTCCCTGTCGTGCTTGATCACGATGACGACCTCGTCGGCCGCGGACGCCGAGACTCGACGTGGCCGGCCCGGACACGTCCCTGGTAGCTTTGCGTCGGCCGTGCGAACGAACGAGGAGGTGGTACCCGTGAAAGCAGTGTCGACATGGGTGCTCCCCCACGGGGTCACGGTCGGGCGATAGGTCGCCCGGGAGCGCCGTTCACGAGCACTCCCGAAAGGCACGACCATGCTGCGATTCACCTCCGAACAGCGCCTCGACGACGGTGTCCTGGAACGCGAATTCACCCTCGGCGAGATCCCCGGCATCCTGTGGACACCAGCGTCCGCACCGGCGCCGCTGATGCTGCTCGGCCACCCAGGCGGACTGCGCAAGATGTACCCCCGACTCGCGGCGAGGGCCCGGCACTCCGTGGCGGAGGGCTACGCCGCGGCCACCATCGAACTCCCCGGCAGCGGTGACCGACCCCGATCCGCCGCCACCCAGCAGGCCCGCGCCGACCTGCACCAGGCGCTGGCGGCAGGCGAGCCGGTCACCGACGACATCGTCGACCGGCTCATCCTCCCCCTGGTCGACACGGCGGTCCCGGAGTGGCGGGCAACCCTGGACGCCCTGCTGTCGCTGCCCGAGATCAGCGGCCCGATCGGGTACGCGGGAGGTGTGATCGCCATCGGCATCCGGTTGGTGGTGGTCGAGCCGCGCATCGCCGCGGCCCTGCTGTTCGCCGGGAGTTTCGTACCCCGCAGCCTGGTCGAGGAGGCCCGGCAGATCACCATTCCGTTGCAGGTCCTGCTGCAGTGGGACGACGAGGGAAACGACCGGCAGTTGGCCCTGGAAGTGTTCGACGCCTTCGGCTCCCCGGAGAAGACGCTGCACGCCAACATGGGTGGGCACACGGGTGTCCCACCGTTCGAGGGAGAAGCTGGGAACCGGTTCTTCGCCCGCCACCTGAGGTGAGGCAGGCGGGCCTGCCGCGTTCGTGGGCTGTCATGCCTGCCATTGGCGGGTGAAGATCGTCGTGCCGTCGGCGGTGACCTCGCTGTTGGCCGTCACCGTCGTTCCGGTGACCCGTAGTTCGACCCGCGTGGTGATCGTTTCGCCGGAGGTGGGGTGCACCGTGGCCGTGCTGGTGCCGTGCAGCCGCGCGGCGGCCGGCGAGTCCCGAGCGACGGTGGCGGAGACCTGCGTGTCGTGGGTGAGGCGGTGGTTCCCATGTGGGGTACGGGCGGTCAGCTGCCCGCCGACGGTGACCGTGACGGCGTCGTTGATCAAGTCTTCGTGGATGTTCCAGCGCGGCACCAGTTCGAGGTTCGGCGTGGTCGGGTCCGGAGCTGGGAGTGTGGTGGCGCAACCGTCCATGGCGGACACCACGGGCAGGGTGACTTCGACGGCCGACAGATGCGGGGGCGGAGCACTGGTCGGCCACAGTCGCGGGAACGCGCCTGCGGCGATCACGACTCGCAATCGGTGACTCGCTGACACCAGGTACGCGGTCGGTTCCAGCGTGCACAGCCCCTCTGCGCCGGCGATGCCGCCGCTGATCAGCGTGGATCTGCCGTCCGGGTCGACGTCGGCGAGTTTGACGACGAGATGGTCGTGTTCGTCCTCCGCTGTCAGAGCGACGGTCGGCCGGCCCACGATGCGTACCGGCTCCTCCAGCGGGCTGCCGGTGATGCTCAGGCTGTGCAGGTCGTCCTGGTGCTGGTCCAGCGGCAGGCCGAAACCGCTGGTCGGGATGCCCCACAGGCCGCTGCGCACGCCGGCACCGGGGACGAGTCGCCCGCGAGGTGCCGCCGTCAGCGTGCTTGTTTTCCCGGGCGGTGGCCAGGATTCGTAGTGCCGCCACGGTGATTCGTCGCCCTGCAGGTGGATCGTGACGGGCGCTTCGCGGTCGACACCGTTGTCGATGCCGAGCAGCCACCGGTCCCACCACCGGCGGGCGAGGCTGGGAAAGTCCACCGGTTCGAACGGCGAGTCCTCCGGCATCGTGTGCAACCACGGCCCGACCAGCAGCTTCTTGACCGCCGGAATGCTCTCGTAGGCACGCAGGGAGCCCTCGACGAACAGGTCCCGCCAACCCGCCACGCAGAACGCCGGGGCGGTGATCGTGGAGGCGTCGATCACCCGGCTGCGCCAGGCCGGATGGCCAGCGGGATGGCGGAACAGGTCGAGCAGAAAAGGCTCGGTCTGGTCGACTCGACGGCGCCACCGCTGTTGCTCGACGTCGCTGTCCCGCAACGGAGGCAGCACATGGTTCAGCACGCTGCCCAACCCCCAGATGCCCAGGGACGCGAGGCACCCGGTGGAGCCGCCGGGGTGGATGAAGTCCCGCTCGGGGTCCAGGAATCCCATGACCGGGATGATCGCCTTCAGCGCCGCTGGCTGGCGGGCAGCGGTCCGCAGGGTGGTGGTCGCGCCGTAGGAATGGCCCCACATGCCGACCGCGCCGGTACACCATGGCTGGCGTGCGGCCCACTCGATCGCCGCGACGCCGTCGTCGGCCTCGCCGGGGTCGAACGGCGGGCGCGGCAGACCGTCGGACGAACCGGTGCCACGGAAGTCGACCAGCAACGAGGCGAACCCGCGGGCGGCGAACCAGTGCAGCGAAGCCGCGCCACCGATGCCACCGAGCGCGTCCTTGCGGTACGGCAGCAACGACACCAACGCGGGCACCGGCTCGGCGCACACCGGCAGGTACAGGTCACCGGACAGGGTCATCGACTCATCGAGCGTGGGAATCCGCACGTCTTCGACAATCCGGACGTCGTACACGGTGTCCTCCATTCCGGTGGCGAGTCAGGTGGTGTCACGGGGGACGAGTTCCAACCCGAGCACGATGCGCTGGATCGGACCCGGGCTACCGCCGATCAGTTCGCCCAGCAGCCGGGCACCGATCTGGCCGGACTCCTCGAACGGCTGACGGATGGTGGTCAGCCCCGCGGCCTCGGCGATGCTGTCGTCGTCGAAACCGACGATGGCCAGCTCACCCGGCACGTCGACGCCACGGCGGCGGCATTCCAGCAGCAACCCGGCGGCCAGCACGTCGTGGTGCGCGAACACCGCGGTCGGCCGGGGTGTCAGGGCGAGGATCTGTTCCAGTGACTGCCGGCCGCCTGTGATGTCGTTGCTGGTCAGCACGATCCGCACCTGGTCGTCGGCCACGCCCGCTGCGGCCAGCGCCCGGCGGAACCCGGTGTTGCGCCGCTGCCCCTGGGACACGAACGTGAAGGACTGCTGCGGTTCCTGGACGAACGCGAACGACGTGTGGCCACGTTCCACGAGGTGCCGGCCCGCGATCGCGCCGCCCTCCTCGTCGTCGACGTTGACGGTGTTGAACTCCGACCGGATGCTGTCCACCAGCACGGTGGGCAGGCCGCGGCCGAGCAGGTTCTCGGCCAGTTCGTCGTCCACCGGCAGGCCCATGATGATCAGCCCGTCCAGCCTGCCGGAGACCGGCAGTGTGCGCAGCAGCGGCGACACGTTGGACGCGGCCGACTCGTGGTCGTAGACGACGATGTCGCGGGCGGTGCCGTCGGATTCGGCGAGCACCCCCATCAGCCTGCGCCGGTACGAGTCGTAGGACGTGAACGGGGCGAGCACACCGATACGCCCGACGCCGCGCCTGGCGTTGCTGACCGCGGTCGCCTTCGGCACGTAGCCGAGGTCCTCGATCGCGTTCAACACCTTGGTGCGGGTGGTCACGTTGACACGTTCGGGCCGGTTGAGTGTCTGCGAGACGGTCGAGATGCTGACGCCCGCGCGCGCCGCCACGTCGTAGATCGTCACGGTGTTCATGACGTCAGTGTGCCGTCGGCCCGTTGGTGGGCCACTCGGAGGACGTCGGCCGCGGTGTCCAGCCACTCGCGGGCCGGTCGCCACGTGCGGGTCAGGAAGGAGGTGGCGTGGATCGCCCGCGGGCACCGTCGGACGCCGGCCGGCACGCCGGCCTCGGCCAGGCGGCGGGCGTACCGCTCCCCCTCCTCCCGCAGCGGGTCCAGTTCGGCGGTCACGATGTGCGCCGGTGGGAGACCGGCCAGGTCGCCGGCCAGTACCGGTGATGCCAACGCTGTGCGAGCGTGTCGGGGGTCGGGCAGATAGTGCCGTACCGCCGAGTCGACCTCAGCGGCTTCCAGTCGCAGCGGTTGGAAGTCGTCGGTTTCCAGCGCGGACCGCACCGCCGCTCTGGTGAGGTCCAGTGCCGGCACCTCCAGCAGCTGGAACACCAGCCGGGGGCCACCAGCGTCACGGCAGGCCAGGGCAACGGCGGCAGCGATATTGCCGCCCGCCGAGTGGCCGCCGATGGACATGATGTCGGGATCGACGCCGAGCAGGTCCGCGCTGGCCCGCGCCCAGCGGAGTGCCGCGCGGGCGTCGTCGATCGCGGTCGGGAACGGATACTCCGGTGCGAGCCGGTAGTCCACGGCGAGCACGACGCAACGCGCGCGGTTGCTGCGGTGCCGGCACAGTGCGTCGTTGACGTACTCGTCGATGGAGCCGAGCCACCAGCCGCCGCCGTGCAGGAACACGTGCACCGGTAGCCGGCCCGCACCCGCGGTGGGCCGGTACGCACGCACCCGGATGGTGCCGCCGTCGACCGGCACCTCGTGGTCGGTGACGGCGGCGACGGGTTCACCGCGCAGGCCGAACCGCAGGTAGTTGAGGTCGGACGCATGCCGCATGAACTGTCGCTGTTCGGCGACGGTGAGGAAGTCCAGCGGTTCGACGCGGGCGGCGTCGAGGAATGCCTGAACGGGTTGCGGC
>DASUJK010000093.1:0-15764 GCA_036279295.1 Pseudonocardiaceae bacterium
TGGGCGTCGATCCGCTCGTCGGACGACACCATGTGGTGCGACGGCGGCGGGGCGGACGGCAGCGACGACGACAGCGATGAGGGCGATGACGACGGCAGCGCGGGCGCCACGTTGTCGTGCAGCGCACTCTCCGCCGGCACCCCGAGCAGCAGCTTGCCGAGCAGGAACGCGGACGCGTCCGCGACCTCCTCGAACAGCATCGGTGAACTGAACTCGCCGTCGAACCAGCCGACCTGCCAGCCCTCGTCCACCTGCTCCAGGTACCAGGTCTGCGCCACCGGCTCACCGATCCGGTACGTGTGCTCCGGCACGCGCAGCTCGGACAGCCGCTGGTTGAGCAGGTTCAGCGTGCGTTCCTGCTGCAGGCTCGTCCGCACCGGCGGAGCGGCGACCGGCGGGGCCGGTTCGTCCTCGACAGTGACGGATTCGGGCCGCTCCACCGGTTCCGGCTCGTCGGCAGCGCTGTGCGCACCGCCGCCGGTGGTCTCCTCCGGGAGGCTGATCGGCGCCGGGGGCGGTGGTGGCATCGCAGCGGCAACAGCAGCGGCGGCCGGCGCGGCCAGCGCTGTGGTCTGGCTGGCCGAGAGATCCGTGATGCCCGGCCCACCCTGACCCGCCATCGCGGGTGCGGGCACGCCGACCGGCTGGTTGGGCGGGCCCTGGCGACCAGGCGCACCGAGCCCACCGGGGCCACCCGGACCAGCGGGCACACCGGGACCATTTGGTCCAGCAGGCACCCCGTTGGACGACGGCCCGGCCGGACCGCCCGGCCCAACTGGACCACCCGGCCGCGGCGGAGCGCCGGGCGGGCGGCCACCGGTGATGGTCGCCGCGGCGGCCACCCTGGTCGCCTCGTCCACCTCGGGCGGCCGGAAGCCGTTCCCCCTGGCGTGGTTCACCAGTTCGGGATCGGGCGGCACGCCGTAGCGGCGCAAGTAGTAGTTGACGGCGGCGGGCCACACCCACACGCCGTCGGTGTGGAACGCGACCGGCACGGTTGGTCGGCCGTCGGCGGACAGCCGGTCCACGTCGTGCCCGCGCTCCGGCAGTGCCAGGGCCGAATGGTCCAGGTACTCCAGCAGCCGGTCCCGGTCGTCGTCGGGGACCTGCGGCCGGTTCACCGACGGGCGGCCGTTGGGGGCCGTGCCGTCGAAGATCCTGGCCAGCCGGAACCGCCTGCCCGGGCGCTCGGGCGGCAGGCCGGACAGCTTGCGCATCAGCCATTCCGGGACGTTGTCCTCGGTCCGGGGGAAGAAGTGCAGCTCATCGCGGAACGCGGCAGGCGGCGGCGGCGTGCGCCACGTCGGCTCCTGCCGGTCGAATTCCAGGTTGTAGCTGGACGGCTTCTCGATCTGATACCGCGCGTTGAACCAGGTGCCGCGACCCTCTCGATACATCCCCGCACGCAGCTTTGCGAAGTGCATCGCGATGTCGTGGGACGCGGTCCAGGCGTGGTGGCTGCCGTCACTTTCCGTGACATCGGCGGACAGCTCGTAGTACCGGCCCGTCGCTCGGAACTCGGCGCTGATCTGTTGCCAGTCGTCCGGCGCGGTGCGCATGAGTGCTAGCCCGATCTGTTTGACCAGGGCATCCTGGTCAGTCGGGCTCAACGGCGTGGGTGTCGGAGGTTGGGACACAGTCACATCTTGTCGTGTGGTGGGCGGATCGGCAGCGGTTCTGCGGAAAAGATTGCTTCACCATAGCTGGCCACTCCCGGTGACCGGGTGGCCGATACCGCCTCAAGGTGACCCTGCGTGGTTGACCAGTGTCCCTACCGAGTGATCCAGTTGTGTCCGATTTGATCGCCCAGACCGTGGTCACAGCGGTGTTCATGCCGCATCATGGCCCCACGTGAACACCGTTCCCGCTGGTTCTCACCCCGCGCCTGCCGGCAGTCGCCAGTTGGCCGGTGTGGCGTTGGCCGCACTCAGCGGTGTCGCCCTCGCCGCGCAGTCCCGCGTCAACGGACAGCTGGCAGCCGCGCTGCGCGACATCAATCCGGCCGCCGGTGCGCTGAACGGCGAGCTGGCCGCCCTCATCTCCACGGTGCTCGGCCTGGTCCTGCTCGCGCTGTTCGTCCCGACCGTCCCGTTCGGCCGGCGTGGCCTGCGCAGGCTGGGCGCGGCACTGCGGACCGGGCGGCTGCGGTGGTGGCAGTGTGCCGGCGGGGTCTGCGGCGCCCTGCTGGTGACCACGCAGGGTGTCACCGTGGCCGAGTTGGGGGTCGCGGTGTTCACGGTCGCCGTGGTCGCGGGCCAGGTGCTCGTGTCGCTCGCGGTGGACCGGGCCGGGCTCGGGCCACAGGGGCCGCAGCCGCTGTCCACCCGGCGGACGTTGGGCGCGCTGCTGGCGGTGCCGGCGGTGGCCATCGCGGTGGCCGACCAGTTCGGCCACACCACCCTGCTGCTGCTCGCCGCCCTGCCGTTGGCCGCCGGTGCCGGCACGGCATGGCAGCAGGCGATGAACGGCCGGGTCACGGTGTGGTCCGGCGGCAGCAGCATGGTGGCCGCACTGGTCAACTTCACCGTCGCCGCGTCGGTGTTGGCGCTGGTCGCGATCGTGCCGGTGACCCTGTTCGGCCGGCCGACCCGGTTGCCGGACACGTGGTGGCTGTATCTCGGCGGTGGCCTTGGCATCGTGCTGATCGCGGGTGCCGCGGCCTCGGTCCGGCTGGTCGGCGTGCTGGTGATGGGGCTCAGTTCGGTTGCCGGCCAGCTCGTTGGAGCGCTGGTGCTGGAGGTCGTGGTACCCGCTGGCCCACGGGGTTCGCTGCTGTTCCCGGTGCTCGGCACCGTGCTGGCGCTGGTCGCCGTGGTAGTGGCCGGGCTGTCCCGCCAGCGCGGTGCCGGGGGCGGGCGCGGTTCTGAGAGGATGCCGTCGTGAGCGAGCCGACGGAGCCGATCCGGAGGGTGCCGGGCGGCAGGCGGGACGGGCTGCCCACCCACCTCGCGTTCGGCTTGGTGCTGCTGGTGGCCGCGGTGGGCATGGTCCGGATCGGCCTCTACCACTGGCGCGAGGGTGCGGCGCTGATCGGCGGTTCGCTGGTGCTGGCCGCGCTGGCCAGGGCCGTGCTGTCCAACCGCATGGCCGGCCTGCTGGCCGTGCGCGGCCGGCTGGTCGACGTGCTGTCCTACACCGCGCTGGCCGCGCTGATCCTGTTCGTCGCGCTCACGCTGACCGGCGGTCCGTTCGGTTAGCGGAGGGCGATGACCCACCAGTGGATGTGCGGCAGCAGCGGCACCTTGTCCAGCCACGAGATCACGTGCAGCTGCTGGAGGGTGAGCGCGGCGAGCCAGATCGACAGCACGGTGCACAGCGGGCCGACGAACACCAGTTCCACCTTGCCGCCGGTCCGGTAGCGCATCGGTTTGGGCAGGCCGATCGGGTACCAGAGGTGCCGGCCGATCGGGACCGGCCACAGGATCGGGCAGCCCTCCTCGGTGACCGCGTCGCCGAGGCAGTGCGCGAGGCAGCCGGCGATCACCGCGACCCCGAACCAGGCGGCTCGGTGCTCACCGGTGTGGACCCACTGCCAGCACTGCCACGTCACGATCAGGGACAGCACAGTCACCACGAACGTGTCAGCCGCGTGATCCCACTCGTGCAGCAGACCGCGCACGCCGAGGCCCGCGAAGAAGAACAACAGGGCCGCCGTGATCCACGGGTTGCTCAGCGAAACCAGCGACGTCGTGATGATCCCGGCCAGGCCTGCGAACACGGCGGTGTGGGTGAAGGTGCGGTGGCCGCCGTTGCGGTGCGGGTCGCCCTTCAGCCTGGTCAGGTTGTAGATGCCGACGCTGCCCGCGTCGACGCCGTGCGAGATCACCCTGGTCAACGGGCCGAACGAGCGGGACACGGTGGCCGGCGGGTGGTCCAGGTCGGGCAGCAGTGCGGCGCCGGAGGTCAGCGCGGCACCCGCGATCCAGGTCTGCGCGTCCACGGCCACACCGTGGGTGATCGCCAGCAGGGAGACCGCGCTCCAGGCCGCCAATCCCATGACCGCGTGGGTTGGTCCGGTCGACATGTGCCCCTCCGCAGCTCGGCCAGCGAGAATGTAGCAACGTGGGGCCCCGCCACCCGGGAAATCGGGGTGTGGCGCGCCGGGCGGTCGCGCGCTGTCCAACTGATAGCAGTACGCTTGTACCGGATGCGTGGGAGCGACTAGCGACTGCGAGAGGAGAACTCCGCACACATGGCCAAGATCAAGGTTTCCGGCACGATCGCCGAGCTCGACGGCGACGAGATGACCCGGATCATCTGGCAGTACATCAAGGACAAGTTGATCCACCCGTACCTGGACGTCAATCTGGACTATTTCGACCTGGGTATCGAGCGCCGGGACGCCACCGACGACCAGGTCACCGTGGACGCGGCGAACGCGATCGCGCGCTACGGGGTCGGCGTGAAGTGCGCGACCATCACGCCGGACGAGGCCAGGGTCGAGGAGTTCGGCCTGAAGAAGATGTGGCGCAGCCCGAACGGCACGATCCGCAACATCCTCGGCGGCGTGATCTTCCGCGAGCCGATCGTGATCTCCAACATCCCGCGACTGGTGCCCACCTGGACCAAGCCGATCGTGATCGGCAGGCACGCGCACGGCGACCAGTACAAGGCCACCGACTTCAAGGTGCCCGGCCCCGGCACGGTGACGATCACCTACACGCCCGACGGCGACGGTGAGCCGATGGAGCTGGAGGTCGCGAAGTTCGGCGACGGCGGCGGTGTCGCGATGGCGATGTACAACTACCGGCGTTCCATCGAGGACTTCGCGCGGGCGTCGCTCCGCTACGGCCTGGAGCGCAACTTCCCGGTGTACATGTCCACCAAGAACACCATCCTCAAGGCGTACGACGGGATGTTCAAGGACATCTTCCAGGAAGTCTTCGAGGCCGACTTCAAGGCGGACTTCGACAAGGCTGGCCTGACCTACGAGCACCGGCTGATCGACGACATGGTCGCCGCGGCGCTGAAGTGGGAGGGCGGCTACGTCTGGGCGTGCAAGAACTACGACGGTGACGTGCAGTCCGACACCGTGGCGCAGGGCTTCGGCTCGCTCGGCCTGATGACGTCCGTGCTGATGACGCCGGACGGCAAGGTGGAGGCCGAGGCGGCGCACGGCACCGTGACCAGGCACTACCGTCAGCACCAGCAGGGCAAGCCGACCTCGACCAACCCGATCGCGTCGATCTACGCGTGGACCCGTGGGCTGGCGCAGCGCGGCAAGCTGGACAGCACCCCCGAGGTGGTCGGGTTCGCGGAGACCCTGGAGCGGGTGGTCATCGAGACCGTGGAGAGCGGCAAGATGACCAAGGACCTGGCGCTGCTGATCGGCCCGGACCAGCCGTGGCTGACCACGGAGGAGTTCCTCGGCGCGCTGGACGAGAACCTGCAGAAGGCGATGGTGGGCTGAGACTAGTCACTACTGGCCACGCACACCCGAATGGTCGACACGCCGTTGCGCGTGTCGACCATTCGCGTTGGTCAGCATTGGCACGGGTCAACGTCGTGCGTTATACCTGAACCGCCTGAGTGACGTGGTCGTGGAGCGAGGTGTTCGTCCTGTCCAAGCGCATGCTCATCGTGATCGGCGTAGTGGTGGTCGTTGCCGTGCTCTACGCGATCCAGAGCGGCAAGAAGGGCAACGCCCAGACGGGTGGTTCGACGGCGAGTGGCAACTGTCAGGTGCAGGTCACGGCGGACGCGTTGAACGTGCGGTCCACCCCGGAGTCGACCGGCAAGGTGATCGGCAAGCTGACCACCGGCGCCGTGCACACGGCCACGTCGACCATCAGGAACGGTTACCGCCAACTGGCGGCGAACGAGTGGGCGTCCAGCCAGTTCCTCAAGCCGGTGTCCGGCTCCTGCTGACCGGTAGCCTCGTCGCGTGCTGACCGTATCCACAGTCAATGTCAACGGCGTGCGCGCGGCGGCCGGCAAGGGGTTGCTCGACTGGCTCGCGACCAGCAGGGCCGATGTGGTGTGCCTGCAGGAGACCAGGGCGTCGTCGGATCAGCTGCCGGCGCAGTTGCGCGAACCGGCAGGCTGGCACGCGGTGTTCGCCGAGTCGGAAGTCAAGGGCCGCAACGGTGTCGCGGTGCTGACCAGGGATCTGCCGACCGAGGTTCGCTTCGGCTTCGGCGTACCCGAGTTCGACGCGAGCGGTCGTTACGTCGAGGTCGTGCTGCCCGACGTGGTGGTCGGCAGCCTGTATCTGCCCAGCGGTGACGCCGACACGCCTCGGCAGGCCGAGAAGGAACGGTTCATGGCCGGGTTCCTGCCGTACCTGGCCGACCTGCGGGACAAAGCGGCCGCCGACGGGCGAGGCGTGCTGGTCTGCGGTGACTGGAACATCGCGCACACGGAAGCGGATCTGAAAGCGTGGCGCACCAACCAGAAACACTCCGGCTTCCTGCCCGGTGAGCGGGCGTGGCTGAGCAGTGTGTTCGACGCCGGCTACAGCGATGTCGTCCGGTCACTGCACCCCGGCGAAGCTGGCCCGTACACGTGGTGGTCCTACCGCGGCAAGGCATTCGACAACGATGCGGGCTGGCGAATCGACCTGATCGCGGCAGGCGCTGGCCTGGCCGACCGAGCGGTGTCGGCCACGGTGGAACGCGCGGCCACGTACGCCGAGCGGTGGAGCGACCACGCGCCCGTTACGGCAACGTTCGACTGGCCGCCGGCATGTGGGTGATGTCGTCGATCCGCCCTCGTTGACCGTGGCCGGGGACTACCTTGGGCACCGACCCGGTCCCGGTGAGTGGGGGAAGATGCCCGAGGAGAGCGCAGGCCCGCTGTTGTTCGTACCGGCCTGCCCGGTGCACGAGCCCGGCCTGGCGCCGTACGGCATCGAGGTGCGACGGCTGGCCGACGGGCGCTACGAGTGCTCGGCGTTCTCCACACTGGACCGGTTGACCGCGGCCATGGGCAGCTACCAGCCGTGGGTCGGGCTGGCAGCCGGTGACCTGGTGCGTTACCTCGACCGGCTCGGCGTCGGCAGTCTCTACGTCGATCCGGAGCTGCCCGACGAAGCATGGCGGTGGCAGCCGGCACAGGTGGCGGAGCTGGCAGGGCAGGAGGAGCGGCGATGAGCGCCGGATATCAGGTGACACTCGACGAACTGGCCGCCGCGGCCGGCAAGTTCGGCGAGGAGGGCCAGACACTGACCGGTGTGGCCAAGGGTGTGCCGCAGAGCGGTCCGGACACCGGGGACGGCGGCCTGAACGCCACGCTCAACGCGGTCCTGTCGGCAACGCAGCTCCTCGGCGAGACCTTGGCCGGCCAGGTCACCGCCCATGCCGGCAAGCTGCACGGTGCCCACGACAGCTACCAGCGCAGCGACACGAACAACCAGCAGTTGTTCACCGAGCTGATGGGGAAATGAGCCCATGGGTGCTCCTGATTTCGGTGACATTCCTGGCTTACACGCCTTGGCGACGGCCTTGCGGAAAGCGGCTCCGGAGGTCAGCACCTCGGCACACGTGCTGAACACGCAGGTGAACGACCTGACGAAGGACGCATGGACCGGTAGTGCCGCGCAGGCATTCGGTGCCGCGTGGCAGAAGGACGCGACGGACGCGCAGGCGATCAGCGGATCGCTCAGCCACATCGGCGGCACGGTCAGTCAGCTCGCGTCGGCTTTGGAAGAGGCCAAGAAGCAGTACGACAACGCGGCACAGACAGCCAAGGAGCAGGACGTTCCGCTGCTCGCGCCGGGTGAGCAGACTGTGCTGCCGGCGGACAAGATCGCCAAGGCCGAGCAGTTGAGCGCCCAGGCGAACTCCGCGGTGCGGATGGCCGACGTGGCCAGGAAGGAGGCATCGGCGGCGCTGGAGCCGCTGATGTCGGCCCTGGATCCCTCGGCGAAGATCGGGCCGATGACGCCGCAGGAAGCCGCCGAGTTGGAGAAGATGGGCCTCGGTGACTACGTCAAGATCGGCGCGGCAGCGGCCGACCTGTACGCGTCGCCTGCCATCGCCACGACCATCCAGGCCGCGCGGGTCGCCAAGCTGGAGAAGCAGTATGTGGCCGCGAAGGCCGCCTACTCGGCCGCGGGCGGCAAGTCCGCGCCGCGGTCGCTGTACCAGGAACTGCGGGCCGCCAAGAAGGACGCGCTGACCAAGCTGAAGGCCGCCCGGGGCGAGGAGGCGACCGCCGAGGCGCTCGCCGACAAGTTCCCCGGTTCGCGGGCCGCGGCGACCGACCTGGAGAAGACGCTGGACACCTTCGGCGCCGACGCATCCGACCTCAAGATCATCAAGGCGGCGCCGCTGGTCGACGTGCTCGCCACCGGCTACAGCGTCTACGACGACGTGCACAACCGAGGGTGGAGTCCGGCGCACGCCATCGTGGCCGACAGCGTGGACACACTGGCCGGCGTCGGCGCGGCGGCCGGGCTGGTCGCGCTGGCGCCCGAGGCGGCGCCGGCGATCGTGGTGGCGGGCGCTGGCGCGGCGGTCGCGTTCGAGGCGACGGAAGGGGTGACCGCGCTGACCCATGATGCCCACTGGGGCGCGAACATCCAGCAGTACGGCGTCGTCGACGGGGTCGGGCACAGCTTCGCCGACGCCGGTTCCGCGTTCGCCAAGGACAACGTGGACACCGCGAAGAAGGTGTGGCATACGGTTTCGGGTGCCGCGTCCAGCGTGTGGCACAGCGTCTTCTGACCAGGATCGAGTTGTCCGACATGACGGCAGGCCATGGCGTGCAGGGCATCGAGCCCGTCCGACTGCTCGGCACCACGTGGTACCGGCGTGGGCCGGCCTACTGGGCCCGGCGGATCGGTCTGTCGTTCGTGTACCTGCTGCTCACGGTGGGCGGTGGCGCGCTGACGTTGCTGCTGGTCCGCGTGGCCTGGGTGGATCGGTCAGCGCCGATCGCGGTCAAGATCGTCGCGACGCTGATCGCGGCCGTGGCGACCGTGTGGACGGCCGTGATCACCGTTCGCTCCTACCAGCGGGCCGAGCGGTCGTCGGGCCGCCGAGTCCGACCGAAGCGGCGCGGGGCGCTCGGTGCGTTGCGGACACTGGGTTTTGTCATCGTCGCGGTGGCCTGCTGTGTGTTCATCACTTTCGGGGGAATGGCGGCCACTTTCGGCTATTCCTTGCGTCCGGAGTTCTTCGGCGAGCACCAGGTCCGCCTTCGGCACCAGAATCGGGAGGACCACCGGGGCGACCCGGCACCACAGCGACGACGCAAGCGGAGGTAGGCATGACCGCCAGACCGATGGCCGGCACCCGGCGCATCAACAAGGCGGCCGAGCAGCGGATCACCACCCGCAACGCGCGGTTCCAGCAGTGGCTGGCGCTCCTGGACAACCGGACCAAGCGCACCCGGTCGGGCGAATTCGTCGTGCAGGGCGTCCGCCCGATCACGCTCGCGGCGCAGCACGGCGCGACGGTCCGCGCGCTGGTCTACCCGATCGGTCGACCGCTGTCAGACTGGGCACGTGGCCTGCTGGAGGACCCGGGCCTGCGGGCCGAGCGGGTGGCGATGGCCCCGGAGCTGCTCGCCGAACTGGCCGCCAAGGACGACGACACCACCGAGCTGCTGGCCGTGGCCGTCCAGCCCGCCGACCGGCTGGACCGGATCCAGGTCGGCGCCGACTTCCTCGGTGTGGTGTTCGACCGGCCGACCAGCCCGGGCAACGTCGGCACGGTGATCCGCTCCGCGGACGCCTTCGGCGCGGCCGGGGTGATCATCGCGGGCCACGCGTCCGACCCGTACGACCCGCGAGCCGTGCGGGCCAGCACCGGTTCGGTGTTCGCGCTACCCGTGGTTCGGGTGCCGGCGCCGAGCCTGGTACTCGAATGGCTGACCGACCTGCGCGCTGCCGGCGCACCGATCCGCGTCGTCGGCACCGACGAGTCCGGCGAGTTCGACGTGGCCGAGCACGACCTCACCGGGCCGACGCTGTTCGTCATCGGCAACGAGACCACTGGCATGAGTTCGGCATGGCGAGACGCGTGCGACGTAGTGGTGCGAATCCCGATCGGCGGCGCTGCCAGCTCGCTCAATGCGGCGAACGCGGCCACCGTGGTGCTCTACGAGACGGCCAGACAACGTAGCCGAATGTGATCGGTGTCACATGTGAGCCCGGTTCCTCAACCGAGTAGTCAACACCACTGGTCGACCTACCCTCCACATGTGGTAACCGACATCACGCTCACACCACCCGATCCCCGCCCTTCCGACGCCGCGATCCGGCGCGCCCTGCGCCGCGCGAACGACGGCTCGACGCTGGACGTCACCGAGGCCGCCGTGCTGCTGCACGCCCGGGGTGACCAGTTCGACGAACTGCTCGCAGCCGCCGGCCGCGTCCGGGACGCCCACCTGGCCGCCGAAGGCCGTACCGGCCTGGTCACCTACAGCCGCAAGGTGTTCATCCCGCTCACCCGGTTGTGTCGGGATCGTTGCCACTACTGCACTTTCGTCACCGTGCCCGGCAAGGTGCCGGCCGCCTACCTGGAACGCGACGAGGTCCTGGACATCGCAAGGCAGGGCGCGGCCGCGGGCTGCAAGGAAGCCCTGTTCACCCTCGGCGACCGGCCGGAGGAGCGTTGGCCGGCGGCCAGGGAGTGGCTGGACGCGCGCGGCTATTCGTCTACTGTGGACTATCTGCGCTCGGTCGCCGTCGCCGTACTCGAAGAGACCGGCCTGCTGCCACACCTGAATCCCGGCGTGCTCAGCTGGGAGGAGCTGACCAGGCTGCGGCCGGTCGCGCCGAGCATGGGCATGATGCTGGAGACCACCGCCGACCGGCTGTGGAGCGACCCCAGCGGCCCGCACTACGGCAGTCCGGACAAGGAGCCAGCGGTCCGGCTGCGCGTGCTGGCCGACGCCGGCCGCGTCAACATCCCGTTCACCACCGGCATCCTGGTCGGCATCGGCGAGACGCTGACCGAGCGCGCCGAGTCGCTGCACGCCATCCGCAGGTCAGCCCGGCAGTACGGGCACATCCAGGAAGTCATCGTGCAGAACTTCCGGGCCAAGCCGGACACCGCGATGCGCGCCACGCCGGACGCCGACCTGCATGATCTGGCCGCCACGGTGGCCGTCGCCCGACTGCTGCTCGGCCCCGGTGTGAGCGTGCAGGCACCGCCGAACCTGGTCGGTGACGAGCACGCGCTGCTGCTGCGTGCCGGCATCGACGACTGGGGCGGTGTGTCCCCGGTCACGCCGGACCACGTCAACCCGGAACGGCCGTGGCCGGACCTGGACCGGCTGGCCGGGTGGACGTCGGCCGCCGGATTCACGCTGCACGAGCGGCTCACCGTGTATCCCCGCTACGTCAACTCCAACCCCGGCCAGTGGATCGACGTGCGGCTCGGCGAGCACGTCGCCGCGCTGGCGCAGCCGGGCGGCCTGGCCAGGGAGGGTGTGCACCCGGTCGGCATGCCGTGGCAGGAGCCGGACGGCGGACTGGACACCGTCGGCCGGTCCGACCTGAACGAGACCATCGACACCACCGGCCGCACCGGCGACCGAAGGGGCGACTTCGAGTCCGTCTACGGCGACTGGACCGAACTGCGCACCCAACTGTCCGCCGGCGTCGCACCCGAGCGGCTGCCCGGTGACGTGGCCGAAGGACTGCGGCTGGCCGCCGACAACCCGGCCGCGCTGCTCGACGAGAGCAACGAGGCCGCCGCGATGGCGTTGCTGACCTGCGACGGAGCCGCGCTGGACGCCATGACGAGGCTCGCCGACGAACTGCGGGCCGACGTCGTCGGCGACGACATCACCTACGTGGTGAACCGGAACATCAACTTCTCCAACGTCTGCTACGTCGGCTGCCGGTTCTGCGCGTTCGCCCAGCGCGAGCGCGACGCGGACGCCTATCGCCTGTCCGTGACCGACGTGGCCGACCGTGCCGAGGAGGCCTGGGCGGCCGGTGCCACCGAGGTCTGCATGCAGGGCGGCATCGACCCCGCGTTGCCCGTCACCTACTACGCCGATGTCGTGCGGGCCATCAAGGCCCGCGTGCCCGGCATGCACGTGCACGCGTTCAGCCCGATGGAGATCGTCAGCGCGGCGGCCAAGGCAGGCGTGAGCGTCACCGACTGGCTCACCGACCTGCGGGACGCCGGCCTGGACACCATTCCCGGCACGGCAGCGGAGATCCTGGACGACGACGTGCGCTGGATCCTGACCAAGGGCAAACTGCCTGCCTCCACCTGGATCGACGTGGTGTCCACGGCGCACCGGCTGGGCATCCGGTCGTCCAGCACGATGATGTACGGCCACGTGGACCACCCGGGGCACTGGCTCGCGCACCTGCGCACCCTGGCCAGGGTGCAGGACGACACGGGCGGCTTCACCGAGTTCGTCGGGCTTCCGTTCATCCACCGCAACGCCCCGATCTACCTGGCCGGCGTCGCCAGGCCCGGCCCCAGCCGCCGGGACAACCGAGCGGTGCACGCGCTGGCCAGGCTCGGACTGCACGGCCGGATCGACAACGTCCAGTGCTCGTGGGTCAAGCTCGGTGACGAGCAGACCGCGGAGCTGCTGCGCGGCGGCGCCAACGACATCGGCGGCACGCTGATGGAGGAGACGATCAGCAGGATGGCGGGCTCGGAGCACGGCTCGTCGCGCACGGTGGACGAGTTGACCGCGCTGGCGACGCTGGCCGGCCGCCCGGCTCGGCAACGCACGACCACCTATCAGGTGGCCTGACGGGACACGGCAGCACCCCCTTTGTCCGCATCGTTGACACACTCGGTAGCTTTCCGGGGTTGGAGTACGTGCCACTTCCCCCGGTTGGGGGTCCGTTCGTTCCCCAGGAGGCGCATTCATGCGCAGCCGAGTAGCGATGGCTACTGCGGTTTCCCGTGGTCTGACCGTGGTCGTCGGAGTGCTGACGCTGGTGCTCGCCGGTGCCGGTGCGGCCGGCGCGGCCACTCGTGTCGACGCGGCGATCGTGGTTCGCGACAGCATGGATGTCGGCCTGGCCGGCACCGTTGGCGTGGTCGCCGTCTTCGTCGGTGCGGTCGGCATGGTGTACGGCCTGGCCCGTCGGCGCAGGGAGGTCCTGGCCCGTAAGGCGCGGGAGCGTGCGGCGACCGGCCCGACGACGTCGGCCCAGTAAGACGGCGGTTCGCGTTGCGGCTGGTCACAGTGGTGGCTAGCGTCCACGCGTGGCGGACAGTGCGGCTCAGCCGACCAAGGAATCCAGGATCACCCGGTTGCGCAAGGCGCATCCGTGGCTTGATCACCTGTTCCGGGCGAACGAGTCGTTCGGCAACCACTACGGCAATCACTACGCCGCTGCGATCACCTATTTCAGCGTCCTGTCGCTGATCCCGATCCTGATGGTCGGCTTCGCCGTCGCGGGCATCGTGCTGGCCGGCAACGCCACACTCCTGGGTGAACTCCAGAACGGCATCACGAAGGCCACGCCCGGCGCACTCGGCGACACCCTCAAGCAGGCCGTCGACGCGGCCATCGCGGCACGCGGCACGGTCGGCGTGGTCGGACTGGTGATCGCGCTGTACTCCGGGGTCGGCTGGATGAGCAACCTGCGGGACGCGCTGACCGCGCAATGGGGTCAGGAGCGGGGTGACCTACCACTGGTCAAGACGATGCTCAGCGACCTGTTGTCCCTGATCGGGCTGGGAGTCGCGCTGGTCGTGTCGTTCGCCATCACGATCGCGGGCTCCGGGATCGGCGGCCTGCTGCTGCGTCTGGTCGGGTTGGAGCAGACCGGTTGGGCCAAGGCCCTGTTGGTGGTGCTCACCGTGGTGTTGTCGCTGGTGGCGAACTGGCTGGTGTTCCTGTGGGTGATCGCCCGGCTACCCAGGGAGCGGGTCGGCCTGCGCAGTGCCGTGCGCGGCGCCCTGTTCGCGTCCGTCGGGTTCGAGATCCTGAAGCAGCTGGCCACGGTCCTGCTGAAGTCGGTGACCAGCTCGCCGACCGGTGCCGTGTTCGGCTCGATCATCGGGCTGCTGGTGTTCGCCAACCTGGTGTCCCGGTTCCTGCTGCTGGCCACCGCGTGGACGGCGACATCCAAGGAGAACCTGGTGCCGGCGCCGATCGCGGCGCCACCGCCCGCCGTCATCCGGCCCATCGTGCGGCCGCGAGAAGGACTGGGACCGGCAGCGGCGGCCGGTCTGCTGGCCGCCGGCACGCTGACCGGGCTGGCATTGCGTCGCAAGCGGGTCAGGTAGGCCATTCCGGGCCGCTGGGCCACTCCGGAGCCGGACCAGGACGGGTCGGTCGGTTGTTGTTCGTCGCCGGCCTCGGCTGCGGTGGCCTGGGCACCGACTGGGTACGTGCCGACTGATGCCCGGCCGGCATCGCCCTGGTGCCCTGCTGCGGCACCGGCGGGCGTGGCCGGCCGGTGGCGGTCGGTCCCGTGGGCGGCAGGTCGGTCGACCGGGGACGTGGCGTCCTGGTCGTCGTCAGGTTCGGCAGCGCCACGCGCACGGTCTCCGCGGACGCCACCCGTGCCGCGGCCGCGGCACGGGCCTTCTTGGCCTGCTGCCGGCGCAGGTACATCAGCCCGATCATGATGGCGGCCAGCGCGGCCAGGATGGTCAGCGGCAGCCCGACGTTGCCGAAGGCGCTCAGCGGGCCCTGCGGCGCCGTGGCCACCTGGGCGCTGCCGTGGCCCGTGGTCGGTGGGACGGCCTGCTTGACCACGCTCTTGGCGGTCGCGGCGACGGTGCCCGACGCGGCGAGCGGGGACACCAGGTAGCCGACCGGCGCGGTGTGCGCGGCCTCCAGCGCGAACCCGTAGTTCATCAGTTCCCTCGCGTTCTGCCACCGACCGACGATGTGGTTGGTGCCCCTGGTCATCACCAGGGCGATCCGGTGACCGTCGCGTGTCGCGGCGTTGGCGTAAGTCTGCTGGGCGTCAGTGGTGTAGCCGACCTTGCCTCCGATGTCACCGGGGTAGGTCCGCAACAGCAGGTTGTCGTTGTCGATCATGTAGCCCGGCTTGTCCGCGTAGCCGGGAAAGGGCATCTGCGTAGTGTGCATGGCGGTCGCGAGCAACGGGGTTGCCAGGTCCAACCGAAAGAAGATGGATAGATCGTATGCCGACGCGGACATGCCCGGGGCGTCCAGCCCGGATGGACTAGCCGCGCGGGTGTCCTGCGCGCCGAGTTGCGCCGCCAGGGCGTTCATCTTGGCGACGGCCTGCCGCACGCCGCCCAACTGCGTGGCCAACGCGTACGCGGCATCGTTGCCGGACGCCATGAGCAGCGCGTTCACCAGCATGCCGACGTTGTACTTGCCACCCGGCCCGATACCCACCCTGGTGCCCTGTTGGTTGGCGTCCGCCTGGGTGCCGATCACCGGTGTGGCCGGCTTCAGCTCACGCGCGACGACCTGGGCGAGCAGCAACTTGATCAGCGACGCGGGCCGTTCGCGGGCGTGCGGGTCCTTCGCGGCCAGGACGGCCCCGGTGTCCAGGTCCTGGATGACCCACGACTGGAAACCGAGATCCCTGGGCAGCGCGGGCGCGCCGGTCGGCAGGATGTAGCCGCACTCGGCCATCCTCGCCCCACCGGCCGGCGTCGGCGGTTCGGGCACGGGGGTCGGGGACGGCTGCGCGGGAGCCAGCGTCTCGGACGAGTCGACAGCGGGCGGCGGGGCGACCTGGTCCGGGCAGCCGGCGGCGGCTGCCCGGACGGTGGTCATCGTCGCTGGTAGGGCGACCATGCCGGCCAGGACGAGCGCGCACAGAATTCTGGCGACTGGCTGCCGGGCGGGAGGGCGCACCTAGGCAGGCTAACGACACCCGTGTGCTCATCGACAGGCGACAC
>DASUJK010000094.1:0-22577 GCA_036279295.1 Pseudonocardiaceae bacterium
CCGGGTGATCGTGTGGGATCACCGCCGCACCGCTACAGCTGACTGGGCCGAGCCGCCTCACCGGTTCGAGCAGGTGGGTGGCGCCCCGCAGAACTACGATCGTTATCTCCAGGTCAACCATGCCGATCCGGACGCGGTGAAGGTGCGCACCCCGCGCCAGACGCGCAACGCGGTCCGGCACGCACCAGTTCCCCGGCCGTGAGCGACGCTGGCGGCATCAGCCGCTCCGATCTGGAGAACTCCCTGCGGGAGATCACGGGCATGATCGAGCACGCTCGCGAATGCGGCTGGGACGCAGACGCGACCGGGGAACACCGCTTGTTGAGCGCCGCCCGTGCACTGCTGGCCACAGTGGACGAACAGCTCGCCGACCGGGTCGAGGAACTGGAACAGGATCACGCCCACCGGCCGCACTTCGACCGCGACGAGTGACGCCCGCGGTGTGCGAGTGCGGTCTGGGCGTGGCCGGGTCGGGCGCGGTCCGCGCATCAACCGAAGACCACCTCGCGCGCTGCGGCGGCGAGAAAGCTCTGGCTCTCGTAGGACAGCCCGAGTCGGTTCCAGTGGAAGATCATGTGGTGGGCGAGGACGGCGCGCAGACCCCGCGTGAGTTCGCCACGACGGGCCAGGCCACCCAGCACCTCGCCTGCCGTGTGGAACGCGCTGGCCCAGGCGGCGATGCCGGCGAGTTGACCGTCCGGCCCGGTCAGTGGGCTGTCCGGGCCGGCGTCGACGGTCATCAACCGACGTAGGCCAGCGACGAAGGTGCTCGGACGGTTGTTCGGTGTCTGCGGTGACAGCGGCCGATTCTCCGCGACGCGCGCCCAGACGTCCCCCTGCTCGTACCAGTCTTGCCCGGCCGCGCGCAGTAGAGTGGAGCACAGCAGGATCGTGTGCTCGCGCCGATGGTCACCGAAACCGCTCGGTCGGGTGAGGATCTCCTGGCTGTCGTGGCAGAAGAGTCGGTGTGCGGCGCCCATGCCGTCGGGGCCGCCGAAGGCATGGGCTTCCGGCTCGTAGAGGGTGTCGACCCAGCCGGTGATGCCGCCCTCGGCTTGCAGGTTCTCCAGCGCCTGGACCATCGCGTCGCGGACCTGAGCTTCGGCACCGGGCCGCTCGGGCAGGTAACGCACCCGCCAGCAGGGGGCCTTGCGGATGAACCACCACGATCCGCTGATGCTGTTCATGATCGGCGCCAGCCGTTGAGCGGTGATCTGCTCGGCCTGCGTGTAGTCGGTGAACTCGACAGTGATCTGCTGCCAGGCCGGCAGCGGCAGTGGCTGACCGGAGGGGACAGCGTTCATACGGGCTCCCGGTGTCGGGGTCAGGCGAGCAGCAGGCAGGAATCCCAGCGGGATCGCGGAGCGGTGCCGGTGGCTGCGGTGTGCAGGGCAAGCGCGGCTCCGGTATTGCCTTCGAGCAGTTCGCTGGTGCGCGGCGCGGTCCTCACCTGGTTAAGCAACAGGTCGGCCAGCCTGGGCAGGAGGTCGGTGAGGTCGGTGGTGGCGGCGTCGCTGGCGGCACGCCAGGTGGTGTGCAGCAGCCCAGCGGCGCCGTGGCACAGGCTCGGGTCGATAATCCGGGCGAGCTGGGCCGGGTCGGTCAGGCAGCCCAGCAACGCGGCCTCGGCGGTGTGCTGGCGGCTGCTGTCGCGGATGGCGAGGGCGGCGAGTTGCTGGGCGCGGGCGATACCGGGAGTGCCGTAGCACCAGGACGGCTGAGCCGGTCCTTGCTGGCTGCACTGCCCGGTCCGGGCTTCGGCCAGGGTGATCGTGCGCGGCCACCACCGACCGGCTGGGTGGGGCTGCTGCCAGGCGTCCAGCCAGGCGCAGATCCGGGCGATCGCCTCGGTATGCCCGTCGACGGTGACACCGGCGCGCAGGGCGAGCGCGAGCAGGGCCAGGGGGCCGGTGATGCCGTGTGCCATGCCGAAGTTGCCGTGCCCGCCGGGGTAGTCGGCGGGTGGCTGGCCGGTGGGGCCGTGCTCGGTCCACCAACCCGGCACGGGATCGCCGCCGGGCAGCGGCTCGGTGAGCCGCACCAGGTAGACCAGCACGTCGGCGGTCACTGGGTGTCCCGGCGAGTGCAGCAGGTGGTAGGCGCCCAGCCCGGCCAGGCCGCGGATCAGGTCGAACTCGGCCAGGACTGGGCGCTCGCCGCGATCAATGCGGGCGTGGGCGGCGGCGAGCCGGCCTGCGGTCACCCGCTGGGTCGCGGTGTCGAGTTGAGCTAGGGCGCGCTGGTAGCCGCCGGTGGCCTGGGCCGCCGCGTGGGTGAGGTAGGCCAGGGCGGGCACGCCGAAGAACAGGCACGCGCCGGGGCCGGCGTTGAGGTCGCCGCGTGCGGCGGCCGACAGCCAGGTGTGCGCGGTGGCCCATCGGTCGGGCTGGGCGAGGGCGCGTTCGATGTGCAGCAGGGCCACTCCAGCGCTGCCGCCTGCCAGCGACTGGGCGTGGGGGGTGTGGACGCTGGTGTGCGTGGCGGCTGCGGTGTCGGGGTCGGCCAGACCGGCGGCGATGTCCTGGGCGATGTCCCCGGCTAGGTGGGCTGGGTGCTCCGGCTTGGGTCGGGGGTCGCTCATCCACGGCCTTTCCGATGGGTGGTCTGGCTCAGCGCCGCGGCACGGGCGAGCCGATGGGCGCTCCGCTCGATCGTCGGGGCGATCCCACAGATGCGGACACTGTGCAGGTGCAGCAACGCGGCCAGCACCGAGTCCTGCGTAGGTGCCCCGGCGTGGGCGAGGGTGTCGCGGTAGATGGCCAGCGCTGCCACGCGCGCCGCCCAGGCGGTGGCGATCCGCTCGCCGCCAGCCAGGCTCCGCAACGCGGCGCGATCGTCGTACGGGTCGGCCAGGTCCAGTGCCTGGTCATAGATCGCGCGCTCGGGTGCGGGAGCCGGATCGGTGGCGATGTGTTCGACCAGCCACGCGTTACCGGTGGCGGGCTCGCCGGTGAAGGCGGCGGCGAGGTCGACCATGCTCGCGGCGCTCAGCGCCCGGGCATCGGCGGCGTCCGGGCCAGCCAGGTGCTCGCGTTGAGCCAGCGCGGCGGCGGAGTCGGCGGCGAACACCGCTTCGGCGGCGTCCATCGCGGGTCCGTGCCCGAAGCGGCCGGTCTCGGGACGATAGGTGTCCAGTTGCATCGTCGCGATGAGCCCGAGCTGGCGCAGTCCTGCGGTCCAGGTGCCGACACCGGCGGCGACCGGGCCGAAGCGGGCCGGGGTGGTGAGTTGGAGGCGCAGCCGCAGATGGTTGTCCGGGTCGCGGTAGGGCAGAAACCACCATCGCACCGGTTCATCCAGTGTGGACAGCAGTTCGGGCAGGTGGGTGGTGAGCAGGGCGGTATGCCGGTCGGGGTGGCCATAGAGCTTGCAGTACAGCCATGTCCCGGCGCCGGGAAGGTGTCCTTGGCCGGGTGTGGTGGCGGTGATCGGTGCGGTGCGGGCCGGCAGCGGTGGCCAGGTGCGGGCGTGGGAGGACGCGAGCGGGACGACGATTTCGTGGGCGTGTCCCTCGATCCAGCCGAACGATTCAAGGGCGGGGGCCTCGTGCAGGGTGGCGTGTCCGTGCCGGTCGAGCTGGGCGCGCAGCAGATGCAGGTGTGCGGGCTGGTCCAGGTCCAGCCGGAGGCGCTGGTCGTTGCCGCCGAGGTAGACCGTGGCGGGCACCATCGCCTGGACCCGCCATGTCGCGATCGCCGCCGTCCACTCCGGCCAGCAGACGTGCGTGCCGGGCAGGTCGGCGGACGCCAGTGTCCAGCGGGCCGGTGAGAGGACGGTGCGGCGGTAGGTCAGCCGGGGCAGGAAGGGCAGCTGCGCGGCGATGCCCCACGCGAACGGCCCCCAGGCGGCGGTTCGCGCGGTGGTCAGCTCGCAGGCCAGGCGCAGCATGGGATGGGTGAAGTTGGTGAACTCCACAGCGCTGAATACCTCCGGCTCCACCGGCCGTGCTGTCGACCGCGACCACACGGTGAAGCGGTGCGCGTCGCCGACGACCAGCAGGTCCTCCGGCGTGAGCATGCTCTCGCGGGCAGGGCGGTGTTCGCCGATCGAGAGCAACGCGGGCAGGACCTGCGGGTGGCGGGCGACGTTCTCGGTCTCGGTGTAGAGCGGTGGGCAGGACACCTGCACCCGCAGCGCACCCTCGTTGACCGTGGGCAGCGCGGTGTACGCGGCGGCCATGCGGTCACGGTCGGCGTCGTCGAGCAGGTCGGGGAAGCGGCCGGCGGTGGTGCCCGCGGCGCGGAACGCGCCGGTCACGACCAACTCGAACTCGCCCCGGTCCAGCGCGGCCCGGCTGAGTGCGTGCACCCTCACCGCCACCTCCACGTGCGCCCGCCACTGCGCCTTGCCGAGGTTGTCCGCCCTCAGCTCCGTGATCGTCGCGTCGTCGAGCGCGATCTCCATGTCCCCGTTCAGGGCGGCAGTCTGGGCTAGCCGCAGCAGCGCCGTGTCACGCTCGCCCACACTCGCGGTGGGTCGTTCCAGAAGAGAGTCGCGGTAGCCGGCCGGATAGCCCAGGCCGATGTCGGGGTTGACCAACTCCACCAGCGGCACGGCCGCGCCGACGCCGTAACGCTCCAGGAACCGGGCGTGGTAGTCCCGCCAGACCGGCGTGCCGAAGGGGTGCGGCGTCAGGGCCGCCAGCACGCTCGCTGCTCCCGCGATCTCGGTGGCCACACTGCGGGGCAGCACGACCTCGGCGTCCGCACGCAGATCCACCCCATTCGCCAGGCCGACGCCGCTGCGCTCGCGGAGCCGGGACAGCGGGCTGGCCGCGGCCGGGACATCCTCGGCGCGAACCTCGGCCAGGACGGCCAGCACGTGTGCCAGCGGATCGGTGGCCGTCATCGGCGGGCGCAAACCGGTCAGCAGGATGCGCTGCTCGACCAACTGCACCAGCATCGCGGTGATCGCCGGGACTGGCGTGTCGGGGAACTCGACGGCGATGCGGTCGGCGAGTTCGGCCAGCCCAATCGGGGTCCGCGCCGCGTGGACCACCAGTACGACGGCCCGAGTGTGGCGGACGGACACCTCGGCCGGGTCGGTGCGCTCCGCCGCCGGGCTGGGGTGCTGACGCAGCCCGATGACCAGCCGGCCGTCGCGCACTGTCGCGGTGTTGTTCAGCACCACCGGTAGCCGCCCGGCCAGACCTGGGCAGCGCTCCATCTCGCTGACCAGCTCGGACAGCCACACGGCGTCGACCCGGCTGACGGCACGGTGATGTTCGCCGATCCGGACTGTCGTGGTGGGCCCGAACTGGGTGGGGGCCACACCGGCGAACAGACCGAACGGGGTGGCCCGGCTGGTTGCGCGCAGCCGGTAGCGCAGCAGCGACACCACCGCACCGCGCGCCTGTCGGGGTCGCTGCTCGCGGCCGGCGCAGACCGCGATCACTCGGCGGGCCAGGTCCGGGCTGGCCCCTGCCACCGCGCGGGCGAACGGTTCGTCCGCCCAGGTCCGGACCAGCCAGTCACGCCACTGCGGCAGGTGATCGCCGCTCAGATCCGGCCACCTGTGCTCGTCCAGGTCCGACGATTGGGTCGCCAGCCGGAGCACGGCCGCGTCCACGACGGTGAACACCTGCAACAGCCCCCTTCACGGGAAGACGGCCTGGCGGGCAGGCGTTCGCGGGTGCCCGCCAGGCCGTCGTCGGTGCGCTCGCCGTGGTGTCAGCAGGTGCTGTTGGAACAGGCGCTCTGGCAGGTGCTGCCGCAGTTGTCGTCGGTGTTGCGCATCAGGTCGGCCACGACCGGCCCGGAGGCCACGATGGACACGTCGAGGTCGAACTCGGTACTCGACGCCGCGGGCGTCTGCGTGGGCATAGGCATTGCGAATCTCCTCTACCAGGTTGGCGACTCGTGCGGATGGACTACCTGGCCGCCTCGGTCACGGTGTGGTCGGCCAGGAGATCAGGACACGCGTGTGCTTCTTCTCGATCAGCCGGCCCGCGCCGATCCGGGCATCGGGGGTGCCGGCCGGGAAGACCTCGATCCGTGCGCCGGGACCATGGCGGTGGGTGCGGTCCCACTCGCTGATCGCCTCGACGTAGCGGGCCGCGAGGACCTCGGCGTCGGGACCGTGGCCGTAGACGACGAACTCGAACGACGTGCGCTCCGGGGAACTCGCCTGCGAGGCCCGGTAGGCGAAGCTGCCCTCAGCCAGGGCGGTCTTGGCGCCCATGCGGGTGGAGCGTTCCACCAACCCGGTGTCGATCCCGGCCGCAGTGGCGACGAGCAGCCCGAAGTCCTCCAGTTCGGTGGCCAGGAACAGGTCCAGGTCGTCGAAGGGCTCGAACCCGCCCACCTGCACGCCCGAGGGGCGCACGATCCGCGGCGAGCTCAACGCGGCGCTCAACGCGGCCGCGTCCGCGCTCTGCCCGCCGTCCAGTCGCAGCGCGATGTCCTCGCCGTGCAGCAGGACCAGGCGTTCAGCGTTGGCCCCGGAGCCCTGGATCGGGACGAACCCGCACAGTTGATAGCTCTTGCTGACCAGGTGTTCATCTTCGCGGGCCAGTGCCACCGACCGGGTGAGCCCGCGCAGCCTCAGCGGGACGACGAGTACGCCGTCCTGGGTGAGCTGGTCGGTCCAGGCGGGCGGGATGTCCGCCGCACCGGCAGTGACGATGATCCGGTCGAAGGGCGCGTACTCGGGCACTCCGCCCTCGGCGTCGACCAGCAGAACCCGGACCTGCCGATACCCGGCCTGGTCAAGGTAGCGGCGGGCGCGGTCGACCACGAAGGGGTCGATGTCGACAGTCGTGACCTGACCGTCGGGGCCGACCAGTTCGGCGATGAGGGCGGCGTTGTAGCCACCGGAGCCGATCTCCAGCACCCGCATCCCGGGCCGGATGCCGGCCTGCTCCAACATCATCGCCTGGATGCGGGGCGCGGACACCGAGCTGAGCGCGAGACCGTTCTCGTCCCGTTTGGTGATCACGACATCGTCGCGGTCGTAGACCTTTTCCAGTGCCGCCTCGGGTGCGAACGCCTCGCGTGGCACGGTGGCGAAGGCCCGGATGACGGCGTCGGTGCGCAGTTCGCCCTGGGCCCGCAGGTGTTCGACCATCGCCGCGCGGAGGACGGCGGCGTCCGGGCCGATCGTGCCGGTGTCGTTGTCTCGTAGGGTGTTCACTCCGTCACTCTTTCAGTCGTGGGTGCGGGCTCATCCGGCACGCGCCGGTGGATCGGGGATCGTCACTGGTGTGGGTGGGTGGCCGGTGGACGTGATGGCGGGCGGCCTGGCTAGAAGCGTCACCGGGTACTCGCCACCAGCGCACTCGGCGCCCAGGGCGGCGAGTTGGTCGCGGACATGTCGTTCCAGCGTGCGCAGTTGGGCTCGGGCGGCGGCGAGTTCGCCGAACCATTCCCTCGCGGCGAGCGTCCGGCAGGCCTGCGCGTAGTCCGCAGTCACCTCACGATCCTCATCGGCCAGCACCACGAGCGCCTGGCCTAGCAGGACGACACGGGCGGTCGGTACGGGATCCACGGTGCTCGGGTGATTGAGGACGGCGGTCAACAGGGTCTCCTTGCTCGGCGTGAGCGGCGCGCGGCGAACACTGACTCAGGGGTGCTGACGCAGGTAGGAGGGAGGGGCCGCTTCGATCCACTGCCCCTGCGGGCCGATTGCCTGGGCCAGCGGTGCGGCACGGGCGTGCTGGCGGGTCCACGAGTCCGGCACGGAGCCAGACAGTGCCGCCATGGCGGGTGGAACCACGGTGGTGCGCGCCAGGTCGGGGTAGCGACCCGCACCACCGGGAGCATCGTCGTCGCCGTGGCCGATGACCCGGACCTGCCCGGTCAGATCGAGCCGGTGGACAACCCGTGTCGGCGCGCCCGCCCTGCATCGGGCGGTGAGCAGGTCCAGCCGCCGGTTCCGGCTCGTTCCGGCAGCGCGCAAGATGAGGTGCAGCAGGTACAGCGCCACGCCGGTGGCAACCACGCCGGCCGCGATCAGCAGGACCGTCATGTCGATCCCTCCTCACGAACAAGCCGACCGATCGAGTAGTATCTCGGCCGCATCAACCTTCGCTTCATCGTGACGTGATAGACGCTAGCGTGATAATCAACCTTTGATACGCGCCTGAACGGGTGCTCTTGCGCGATACGCTCAGTAGCCAAAGGACGCCCGTCGTCACCGCATGACTCCCCTTCGGAGAGGCACTCCCGGCATGGCCACTGTTCGCACCGTCAGGAAGCTGCTGCTCGGGAAAGAGATCGAGCACATGATCGCCGCGTCCGGTAAGACGCAGGCCGAAGCGGCGGCGACGATCGAGACCAGCCAGAGCCGTATCGCCGGACTGATCAACGGCCAGGGCAGCATCACCGTCGGGGACCTGGAACGGCTGGCCACCAAGCTCGGCTTCACCGACCCCGGCTACCAAGCTGCCTTACTGGAACTGCGCCGCGACAACCACAAGCGCGGCTTCTGGTCCAGCGGCTACAACCGCGCCTACGCCGAGGATCTACGACTGCTGGTCGACCTGGAGAAGCACGCGAACCAGATCCACTGCGCAGAGGTGGAGGTCATGCCAGGACTGACGCAGTGCGAGGCATACGCCAGGGCCATGCACGCGGACTTCCCGGTCGAAGGTGACCTGACCGTGGACGACCGCGTGCAGGCTCGTCTGGCCCGCCAGGACATCTACGACAAGCCCGAGCCGCCGACTGCGCACTTCGTGCTCTCGGAGTCCTGCCTGCGCCGCGCCTGGGGCGACCGGGCGGTCATGCGCGAGCAGATCGACCACCTGATCACGCTGTCCAACCACCCGACCGTGATGGTCCAGGTGATGCCGTTCAACGCCGCACCCGGTCGACGCTCACCGATCGGGAACCGCTTCACCCTGCTGCGGGTGCCCTCCCCTGGGGTCGCCGGGCCGCTGGAACTGGCCTACATCGAGGGCGAAGCCGAGATCCGATATCTGGACGACAAGAAGGCCCTGGCCGCGCACGATAACGCCTGGACGCGCCTGTCCACCGCGGCACTGAGCTTCGAGGATTCTCGCAAGTTCCTACGCCAGGTGGGTCGGGAGTTCCGGTAGCACCCCACCACCCACAGGGAGACCCGCATGATCACCCAACCGCCGACGTTCACCGAAGGCGAGTTCCGCAAGGCCAGCCGAAGCGAGCCGGACAAGCAGTGCGTGCAGGTCGCGCGACGAACCGGCTGGGTGGAGATCCGCGACAGCAAGAAGGTCTTCGGCACGGCCGACGACCACCGCCTGGTGTTCACCGCCGAGCAATTCGACGGTTACCAGGCCGGTGTTCGCGCCGGCGAGCCCGTCGGCCACTGCATCCATATCACCATCAACGACGATGGTCTGCACGCGTTCGGCAGCACGGTCCCCCCATGGGGTCCGGCCGGGGGCACCTGGCTGGAGTTCACCGACGGCGAGTTGCTGGCCTTCTACGACGGCGTCCTCGCCCACGAGTTCGACGAAGCGGCGTTCGCCGCGTAGCGAGCGGTCAGCCCACATCGGAGCAGCGTGGATGGCCGGGGCTACGTCGTGGGTAGCCCCGGCCATCTCCTTGCCAGACAACGGATTGACGGTAGCCGAGGTCAGTGGCCGGTGTGAAACCACGCACGAGTCGCCCGCTGACTGCGTGCCGACTCTGTCAGCGCGTAGAGCGCGTTCGTCTGACTTGCGCGGCCACAATCAGCCAGGCTCGTACACCTCCGCCGCCTGGGCACCGCGTCAAACCAGCGGCCGGCCGTGCTAGGACCGCCCGGGCACACGGGTGTCAGGCGGTCTGCTCGTATGCCGTCCCTTCACGGCTCCCTCGCGATTGTTGTGGTGGTCGAGGCGGACTTTCCATTTCGCGAAGCCATGCCGCAGGTGCGACGATCACCACTGACATATCGAACACATGTTCCCCTGAGCTTAGATTCAGGTCGGGCCGTTGAGCTGCGAGTTTGCGTTGTGGACGGTGTCCTCGTCGGGGCTCCCGCTGCCACCGCTCGTGCGCTGCGTGCGGAGCTGGCCATGCGCGCGAGCCAGCTGGTAGCGCAGCACCCGGACTTCCTCAGTGAGTTCGTGGATGCGATCGTGGGCCACCCGCAGACGACTGCGCCAGGAGTCTTGCGATGCGCCCGTCCGCGACGGCGGGGAAGACGGCGCTGAGGAGTTGACCTGGGTCTCGCGGACGGCGGTGAGCAGATCCGGCTGTGTGTAGATCCAGGAACGTGCGATGCCCGCAGCCCGAGCCAGATCGCTGATGGTGATCGGCTTGTTCTCTTGCTGGAGCTGGCTCAAGGCCTGCCCAGCGCGCCGACGGGTGTCGTCCTGGCGCAGCGCAACGGCGGCTCGGAGGTGTCCGGTGTTGTCAGCGCGCACTGGTCTCCTCCGCGTCGAGCGCGGCGATGATGTTGGTGAGGCTGTCGCAGACGCGCTGGTTGGTCTCGACCAAGCGGAGCTGCTTGCGGGCCTTGGCGCCTTCCAGGACCAGCTGGGTGTGGGCGAGCTGTTCGCGGTGCTGGCCCAGGAACTCGGGCGTGGTGATGAACACGGCGCAGGTCAGGCAGGCGTTGGCGTGCGGGCAGGACTGCTGCAGCGGCAGCCCGCAGTAGCCGTTGGGCAGTGCCATCGTGGCCCGTCCGAGGTGCTGGTTCATCCAGGCCGCGTCGGCCAGGGGACTGTCGTTGGGAATCTGGACGGTGTGGCCGTGGATGTTGACCTTGCGTGCTCGTTCCCAGTGCTCGCGAACCGTGGTGTCGTGCATGCGGGCGTAGTGCGCGGTCATCTCCGCCGAGTTGTGATCGAGCAGTTGCCGTACGACATCCTGCGGGACGTCGTTGTTGATCAGCCGGGTGCCGAAAGTGTGGCGCCACTGGTGCGGAGTGACCCGGACGGGTTGGCCATGCTCGTCACGGACGTCGCAGTCAGACAGCCACCGCTCCAGCACGGAATGAACGGTGGCCTGGACGATAGGGATCACCGTGCCACGGCCCAGCCCGCGGCGACTGCCCCCAAGAACAGGTGCCGCGCGTCCGGGTAGCGCTGCAACACCAGTGCCCGCTGTTGGCCGATAGCCTCGGCCAGCTCCGCGCAGATCGGAACGACCGCCTCCCGGGCCATCTTGTGATTGAAGTAGCGCAGGTAGGGAGCCTGCTGCGCGTCGGTGATCACGCAGTCCAGCTCCAACAACCGGCCGTCCTTCTGCCGAAGTCCGGTCTGCATCAACAGCGGGAACAGGAGCCGGCAACGGTCATCCGGGATGCGCGCGATGGTGTCAGAGGCCTCCAACTGTGCCATCACGAACTCCGACAGCGCCCTGGGCGGCAGCGCGGTCCGGCGAGGCACGTCCTCGGAGAACACGTCGACCTGGGAGTCCAGGCCGGGCAGCCAATTGTGCTGGCGCGCCTGGCTGAAGAACATCCGCACCGAGGCCAGGGCCATACCGCGGCCGTTGGCGACCAGGCCCTCCTCGACGAGCAGACTCAGCAACCGCTCGATCGCGGCCCGGGTGAACTGTTCGATCGGCGCGTCGGGTCCGGCAACGTCGGTCAGAGCCCGGGACAGCCGGGTCAAGGTGATCAGGTCCCGGTGCATGCCGCTGGTACTGTGCCCGGTGTCCAGTCGCCAGCGCAGGAACCGCTTGACCGTCTCCCGCAGCCAGGGCTGGGTGATGGGATCCAGCGACCATACCCAACTGTCGCCGTTGCCGGTGACGCCCAGGCGGCGCAGCCGCCACGTGTCGCGGACGAATTCATGTTCGCGGGTGTTGACGCCCAGAAGATCGTCCAGCCGGTCGATGGCGAAGGTGAGCAGGCCGGCCCGTAGCTTGCCCACTCGTCCGTGCGAGTTGGTCCAACGGGTCTCATCGATTTCCAGCACGGATCGGAAGCCTCCAGCCCGAAGCAGCCTCATGATCAGAACCAGGTTCCGTGGGCCGACGGTGAACGCCGCGGCTTCCTCCGCGAGGCGCAAACCGTAGGCAACTTCCCAGCGCAGTTGCTCGGGCAGCTCGTGCAGGGCCAATCGGTGGGCCCCGGTCGGTGGGCCGGGATCCCACGACTGCGTGGGTTGCCCAGCGCTGAGCCAGCGCGTCTGGTGCACGTCGCAAAGACGCAGGGACTTCAGCGTTCTCGCTGTCCGGATGCAGTCCGCGATCTCGCAGCGGGGACCGCCGCCGATGCGGGAGCTGTAGTCGAAGGTCAGGAACGGGCCGTGTGCCAGTAGCGGCGGCTTCATCGTTTGCAGGCGCTGCAACAGGTCTGGGTTGGGCGCCGGGGCGTGGGACAGCGATGAGGGACGATGCAGGCGCAGGACAACACCCATGCGGGCGACTCCAAGGTGAGCAGCGGTGGTGGTTGGATCAGACCTCGGGCGAGGGCAGCCAGCCCACGGCCTGCAGGGCGCGGCGGATGTCCTCGATCTCCAGGTGGGCGTAGGTCTGGGTGGTGGTGGTGATCGAGGCGTGGCCCAGCAGCTTCTGCACGACCTCGGCCGGGACCTTGCGGCGCAGCAACTCGGTGGCGTAGCTGTGCCGCAGCATGTGGACGGTGAACCGCACGCCGCTGCGCTCCCGCACCCGCGCCACCAGATCGGTGACGTTCCAGTAGCGCCAGGGCCGGCCGACCAGGCCAGACCAGAGGTTGACGAAGACGAAATCGCAGTCCAGATCGCCGTACTCGTCAACCAGGTAGTCGGTGTAGAGCCGGATCAGTGTGGCGGAGACCGGGATCTCGCGCTCGCCGTTCTTGACCCGGGCGCCGTTGTCGTTGAGCCGGGATCGCACCCGGATCAGGCTGTGTGCGGGGTCGACGTCGTCATGGCGCAGGCCCAGCGCTTCGCCGATCCGCATCCCGGTCTGGGCCAGCAGTGTGATCAGGAACTTGTCTCGCAGTCGTTCGCAGCAACCCAGGATGGTCTTGATCTGGTCGCTGGTCAGGGTCTTGGGCAGCTGACGTGGGGCCCTGAGCTTGATCGCCTTGTAGCGCTGCCGACCACTGCCCAGATGGGCCAGGAACGGTCGCCAGCGGCCACGCGCGCCACCGGGTCGCAGGACCGTCAACAGCGCACCGCAGTCCACCCCATGGCGCATGTGGAACTCGTAGAACATGGCGACCGCGGACAACTTGCGGTTGATCGTCGATTCCGAGCAGTGCGGCCCGACCGAGGGCAACGTCACGACGAAGCCGTTGCGCGCGTCCGGTGGGAGCCCCAGCCACCCGACGAAGTGCCCGAAGTCCTCCAGCGTCACCGCACTCCAGTTCCGCTTGTGCCGGTGGAGGAACCAGAAGAAGTCCCGCAGATCGAAGGCGTAGGAGCGGACTGTCTGGGGGGACCGTTCGATCACCGCCTGGTGCGCTAGGAACTGCTCAACGGGCTCGACCACGTCGTAGGAGTCGTCCAGCACGGTCCAGGACTCGGCGTCGTCGGGCATCACCACTCGCTGAACGAGCACGGCTCACTCCATGGCAATCACCGCGAACAGGACAGCGGCAACGTAGAGCCGGTAACCACGCGAACCTGATGCGACCCTCCGAGGACAACACTCAGATAACACCATCGTGGTAGCTCAGAGCTCCTGGATGGATTCTTCGTGGACTACGACGAGGACACCCACGAGCTAAGCTCAGGGGAACATGTGTTCGACATGAGCTAGCCTGCCGAACATGGCTGGTCAGGCGCATGGTGACGACGGAGCGGCGTGCTACCGCATGGATAGCCCCGACACGCGTGTGCTGATCGCCCCGGCGACATGTCGACACGGACACGACCTTCGCGTCGTTGGTTACCGAATGCGCGAGGCCAACGGGCTCCTACGGGTGCGGTGCTCGGCGTGCGCCTCGGCCGGCACCCCCAATCCTTTCTGGACCCTGCGCACCGCAGGCGAGATCACCAGCGTCGCCGAGCTGGACGACACGCCCTATCGGTAGGAGGCGGCACCGATGCCCGACTATCCCAACCCGCCGGCCACCCAGTTCCTGCCACACCCGCCCACCGAGTCAGTATGGGTCCAGTTGGATGCGGTCTACCCACACCCACCCGACGCACCCCAAACCTCGGTGCCAGATGGCTGGGACCTCGTCGGCGCTGTTCCCGGAGTCCTGCTCTCACGCTCCTGGATCCGCTCCGCCCGCGGCATGTGGCTGGCCGTGTGCACCTACACTCTGCCCTCCGCCGACGGACGACGCACACAGTCCCTCCGAGAACAACTCGTTCCCGGCTATGCCCTTCGTCCTCGTCTGGAATCGTCGTGATGGCGAGTACGCCCGAGATCGACACGGATCAGCATGCTCGAAGTTGCAGCTGCCACAGCGGCGCCGAGTTTCACCCAGCGCGTAGGCGGTTCTGAAGGCTCGGGTCAGATCGGCGGACGAAGGCCACCCGCCGACCGTGTGGGCGCAGCAGATTCGCACCTGACGCAGGTGGTCGATGTCCGCGATCTTTGACCGGAGCCAACAGAAGAATGCGGGCCCACGTATTCATGACGCGTCCGATCTCATCACCCTCCTGCGATGTTTTCGGAGCGCGGTCCGAGAGAACTCTTGGATCTGGTTGAACCTCGTCGGTGGAAGACCACGCACGGCGGTCAGCCGGATGTCGCGGGTCAGCTCCCTCAAGGCGTACGCGGTCTGGAAGGTACGCGTGAGATCGTCGGGCGAAGGCCGTCCGTCGATCGTATGGGCGCAGGCGTTGCGCGCTTGTCGCGTGTGTTCCATGCCTGCGGCATCCATGCCGTTGAGTCGAGCGATGTGAACGACCGCGTGTTCCTGGTCCGGGGCGAGTTGGACCATACGCGCCCAGGTGCCCAGCAAGTGAACCACACTATCGCTATCTTTGGGAGCATTGTCCGAAAGTCTGCTGAGTAGGTGTGAGCTGGACCCGGCGCACCCGCATGGCGGTCCATTCTGCCGTCCACACCAGGCGTTTCACGGGCCTGACCAAGAACTGTCCCGAATTTGTCAGGGCTTGGTAAGCGTCGGCTTGTCCCGGCCCGGTTACCTACGCGAACAGGACACATCAAGGCGGGACGCCCGATACCATCAGTACCCGGTCATCGATCCCGAGCGGTGTGGAGCGACAGAATGTACGAGACCCCAGCCGACAATCGGAACAGTTCGTGGACCGCCGAATGGCGCGCGCTGACCAGCAGTCCGGCCTGGCCGCACGATCCGGATTCCTGGGCGGGGTGGAGCTACTTACCCGGCAGCCACCAGAAGGCCATCGGCAGAGACGCACATTCCGACGGTGGCGGGCGCGGGCAGCTGATCCGCCTGCTGATTGCGGGGGGCGCCGGCCTGATCACCGTCCTGGTGCTCTGGCTGATCCAGGCCCCGTCCCCCGGGAGCGGGTTCGAGCACGCGATCTCCCAGGTATTCGGTTTCATCTTCGTGTTGTTCATCGGCGTGGTCATCGCCGGTCTCGCATACGGCGTCGCCGTCACCGTCGACTGGCTCAATCGGTTTCGCCATACCGTCGCCACCGCGCGGCAACCGGAACCGATCACGCTCGACTCGTTCCGGACCGGCTCCTACGACGAGCGCCATCCCGGCAGGTCGGTCTCCACGGAAGGCAAGCTGGTCACCGTCGCCACGCACACCGCCCGCATGATCGAAGAAAGCCGCGCGTGGAGATCGAACCATTTGGACACCCACCGGGTCCGGCTCGATCTGGCCGAGGAGGTGCGCCAGCTGGCTGACCGGGCGGTGCGTCTGCACGACACCCGAGCCAAACTCGGCAACCGGCCCTCGCCGGACTCCGCCACGCTCACCCACGCCGCAACGCTCTGGGACGAACAGTCCCGGACCGCCGATCTGGTCCTGCAATCGCTCACCGGCCGGTTGAACGCGTTGATCAGCTACCGGGCACACGTCGACCTGCTGTCCAGGGAACTCGACGCGTTGGACATGGTGTCCGGCGGCGAGATCAGTGACGAACTGGCCGCGCTGCTCGCGGGCAGTGTCGCCGATGAGCAGGCGGCTGAGCACCTGCGTGAGCTCAGCGCGCAGACACAGGCCAGTGTCGCCGCCATCCAGGACGTGATCCAGCTGATCGGCCACGACCTCACCGCACTGCACACCAGCCCTACCCGCTGACCACTCCGTGGCCGGCTTCCTACCGTTCGAACCGCACGCCCTGCGTGTCGACGTACAGCTGAAGTCGGCCCGACACGCACACCGAGCAATCGGCGAACACCATCACGTAGCTGATCACCGCCAGGCTGCGCAAGAACTGGGCGCGGCACGGCACGAAGATCTCACAGCTCTCCCCCGGCTCGGTGGCCGGCACAGGCACCAGGGCCGGCACGAACGGCAGCTCAGAGGTCACCGGCGCGCCCAGCCGATACAGCATCCGGTCCCGCCACAGCACCGTGCCCGCGTTGCGCAGCCGGACGCGGAACAGCACCAGGCCCTGGCGGCCGCCGCGAGCGGTCCTGGCGGACTCGTCGCCCTCCAGCGCGACCCGGTCGCCAGGCATTGGGGTGCCAGCACCCGCCGGTGTGCCGCCCAGTTCGAGCAACCGTTTCACCTCGGCCAGGACTGCCTCCGGATCGATGTCGTGCTCACGTTGTAGCTGGTCGAACCGCGTCTCCCACTCCTTGCCGGCGACCTGCAATGTGAGCCGGCCGAGGTGGCGCCACCAGCGGCTGCTCGGCAGCCGGTCGGCCAGGGTCTGCCACTGCGACCGGCGGAAGGCCGGGGTGTTGTCCGGCGCGGGGAGCATCGTGGGCTCGACCGGCCGCAGGGCGGCAACGTCGGCGGCCGGCACGCCACCGGCAAGCAGCGCGTCAACCACGTCCTCCCAGACGGCGACCGCGAAGTCGGCATCACCCTTCTCGACCTTGCTCAACAGTTGCCGGCTCAATCGTCCGCGCAGGCCGTTGGCTTTGAGAAACTCGACGAACGCCGGTTGGGAGAGCGTCAGCGCGGTGCGGATGGCGTGCAGCACGTCGCCTCGCGTCGGTGCGGTCACGCGGTCACGTCCAGGGCTCATGGCAGTCGGCCAGGTCGGCGGGCGGCACGGTAATGGTCAACGGCAACCCCAGCATCGTCCCCGGATAGCAGTAGACCCCGTTGGGCCAGCCTGCTTTCAGGCACATCCGATAGGTGCCCGGTCGCAGCGGCGCCCGGAAGGGACACCGGATCTGGGCGGTGCCGCCCGGGTCGGTGTCCGGCAACGGCACGAATCCAGGGGTCACGATGCCGATGCCCGGCCGCCACACCCGGTACAGCCACCGATCGCGCCACGGTACCGACCCGGCATTGCGCATCGCCCACCGCACGACGCGGAATTCGCCTGGCCGGACCACCACGCCATTCGGATTGTCCGCGTCATCATCGGCACCACCGGATTCGTCGGCGGGATCGGTCACCCAGGCCGATTCAGCGGCCGGTCGGGCGGCGCGTTCGCGCAGTTCCCTGGCGTGATCACGCAGGACTTCGCGAATGTGTCCGGGCGCGCCCTGGAAACCGGCGGCGAAATGGTCATCCTCCGTGCCACCGGGCACGTCGACGGGTAGCTCGCGGGTGACTCGCGGCGGATTGTGTTGTTGATCGGCCAGCAGCGCCATCGCCCACGAGTATGCGTCGATCAGAAAACCGTCGGCGCCGAACGCCACGTCGTAGGCCCACACCAGCCACGGTGGCACCGCGCTGCCGCGGGCGGCGTCCGACCGTTCGTCCATGCCCTGGGCCCGCAATGCCTCGGGTACGGGGAGTGTCGCGTTCGCGCCCCTCTCCACTTTGGACAGGTAACCTGTGGTGACCTGATGCGGTACCGAATACCGGGAACCGGGTGATGTCTCGGGCAGGTTGGGATAGGCCCGCGTGAGCGTGGCGTTGAGCACCGCGCAGGACTGGGCCCTCGTGTCGCCGGTCGCGGACCTGATCTGACGCATGAGGGCGGTCAGTTCGCGGGTGGCGACCAGATGGTGCACACCCTTGGCCATCGACCTGCCACGAAAAGGGACGCTCGACGCCATAGGCTCCTCAGCTCGTGTTGGTGCGCGCTGTTAGTTTGCGGCCACTATCGGCCGCGCCGCACGGTGACCGTATGTACCAGACACGGGAGCCGGACACCAGGCCACTCGTCTTCATTTCCTATGCGCACGAGAGCGATGCGCATCGGGCGGATGTCGAGGCGCTCGCGGCCGTCCTGGCTGAGAACGACATCGTCGTCGACTACGACATGCCGCACACCAAGGCACGCACGGACTGGGGCCTGTGGGCCGAGCGGGCGATCGCGCACGCCGACTTCGTCATCGTCGTGGCATCCGACGCGTACCGGCGGGCCGCCGAGGGGGACAGCGGCAACGCGAGCCGGGGTGTGCAGTCCGAGGCGGCCCTGCTGCGCGAGTTGCTGCACGCCGATCGGAGGGCGTGGCTGGGCCGGATCCTGCCGGTGGTGCTGCCCGGTCAGTCGGTCAGCCAACTGCCGCTGTTCCTGCAACCGCGCAGCGCCTCGCATTTCGTGCTCCCGACCATCACGCCAGCCGGTCTGACGGAGCTGCTGGAGGTCCTCGTCGGCAGGTCCGCGAACCCGGTGCCAGCGGCCAGGCCAGCCTGGGTACGACTGACCGAGCCTGCCACGGTGCGGTGGCGCACGGGACTGCCGTTGCCCGATCCGACGGGCTCCACGATCGAGGTGCACCTGGTGCCGACGGCCGTCCCGGCCCAGTTGCCGGTCCGACGCCTGGCCACGTTGGCCGTTGAGTTGGCCGAAGCCGGTCGCGCTGCGAGACTGTTCGCGGCAGCTGGAATCGGCTCGTCGGACCAGGTCGCGTGGGCGCACGATCGGCAGGCAGGTTTGGCGCTGTACCGGGATGGGCAGCGCTCCGGCTGGTTCCCGCTGGCGTCGGGCGCGCTCGGCTGCGTCGACCTGGTCCCCCGGGTCGCTGACCTGATCACCGTGCTGCTGCGGCTGGACCTGCCGACACCCCCCGCTGTCGCACCCACGATCGGGCTCGAACTGCGCAGGCGGCCATGGAAACGACGCCAGATCAGGATCGACGCCGACGAGTGTGTCGGCCTGGTGACGATGCAGACCGAGGTGGCCGATGTCGCCGACGAACTCGTCAGTCGCCTATGTAGCCGTTACTGATTCGACGCTCTCAGCGTTGTATGAGTTTGCTACTGCTATACCTGCCGAGCCAGCCATAGCCATACGCGCAGGGCCAACGCAGGGCCGCTGACTTCCCTCGGCGGAGCATGCACGCCGACTGGTCGCGCCGAATTAATGACACGCGGGTACTCGTCGGTGTCTGTTGCAACCCTGTGCGACATAGGCACCGAGCATCCAGACTTGATCGACCTGGACACCAGCACGATCTACGAGTGGATCACCGAACCCGCAGGCGGTGGTGACCCGGCTACGCCACCGTCAACGACCACTACTCGACATGGTCCCGCCTGGTGGTCGTGGGCATGGAGGGTGGCACTCCGGGGCCGAATATCTCCTCGTACAGTGCGCGTTCTCGGCCGCCTCGACCTCGGTGAGTTCGTCCCTGATCTCGCTGATCTTGGAAACGCCATCAACTGTCAGACGTTCGGGTGATCCAGTAGGCGAGGTTGTTTTGGGCAGTGAGGGACAGAGGGTGATCCGGGCCCAAAACCCGCAGACAGTCAGCGAGGAGCTGTTCGAAAGCTTGGGCAGCACCGGCGGGGTCACCCGCCTCACCCTGGAAGCGGGCGAGGTTGTTTCGGGCGGTAAGGGTGTCGGGGTGATCCGGGCCTAATACCCGCAGATAGTCAGGGACGACCTGTTCGAGGGCTTGGACAGCACCGGCGGGGTCACCCGCCTGATACCGCCAGTCGGCGAGTTTGCTGCGGGTGTCGAGGGTCTGGCGGTGATGCGGGCCTAATACCCGCAGATAGTCAAGGAGGAGCTGTTCGAAGGCTTGGGCAGCACCGGCGGGGTCACCTGCCTCACCCCGCCAGTAGGCGAGGTTGTCTCGGCCAGCGAGGGTGTCCGGGTGATCCGGGCCCAAAGCCCGCTGTCGATCAACAAGAAGTTGCTCGAATGCTTGGACAGCACCGGCAGGGTCACCAGCCTCACCCCGGAAGCGGGCGAGGTTGTGGCGGGCAGCGAGGGTGTCGGGGTGATCCGGGCCCAGAACCCGCAGGTCGTCAGCGAGAAGTTGCTCGAAGGCCCGCGCGGCGCCGGCTGAGTCACCAGCGTCATCTCGAAAGCGGGCGAGGTTGTAGCGGGTACGAAGTGTAGTGGGGTGGTCGGGGCCCAGAACCCGCAGTCGATCAGCGAGAAGTTGCTCGAATGCCTGCACAGTGTCGGCTAAGTCACCCGCCTTACCTCGCCAATAGACAAGGTTGCCGCGAGTGGTGAGGGTGTCGGGATGATCCGGGCCTAATACCCGCAGATAGTCAGGGAGGAGCTGTTCGAAAGCTTGGGCAGCACCGGCGAAGTCGCCCACCTCACCCCGCCAATAGGCAAGGTGGCTGCGGGTAGTGAGGGTGGCGGGGTCGTCGGGGCCCAAGATGCGCTCGGCGGTGGCACGCAGATGTTGGAAATAGTCGCGGGCGCTGGTGAGCAACTCGGCGTCGTGCAAACTCTGTCCGGCGACAAATAACACAGCATGCCCCGTGGGATGCCAAAGTAAGTCGCCGGTGATGCTGGCGAGGGCGGTGGTGTTGGTCCGCAGCGTGGTGACGAGGTCATCGACGGCGTGGTTGACGGCAGGCCACAGTTGCAGCAGGGCGTCAGCGACGGTGTGGGCGACGGCAGCCGGATCTGTAGTGGTTTCCCAGGCGGCGCGCGCGGTCAGGGCGTGGATCCGCACGGCGTGGGCGCCGTCGGAGGGGGTGTGGGTGAGCAGGCTGTAGCGGTGCAGCAGCCGGATGGCCTTACGGGCTTGGTCGGTCGTGACGGGCTGGTCGGCGCGGTGGGTGGCCAGGTAGTCGGTGACCGGGGTGGTGGTCCAGAGCGTGTCAGGGTGGCCGTCGGGGGCGCAGACCGCAGCCAACGTCAGGGCCGGGCGGGCCAGCCCGACTGGTTCGGCCCGGTCAGCGGCGTCCAGGGCGAGTAGAAGAGTGACGGCCACCGGCCGGCCGTAGCCGTCGGGGTCGGTGCTGTCGGGCATGAGTTCGGCCAGCCGCTCCACGCCGCTGGTGTAGCGGTTGAGGTAACCTGCGCACCCCTCCTCTTGGTTGATCATGTAGGCGGCGGCGTGCGACAACGCCAAGGGCAAGTGCCCCACCGCGGTCGCCAGACCCACAACACTGGCATCGAGGAGGTGGGGTTGGCCCGCGTTGGTCAGCCGATCGGTCAGGTACGCCATCGACTCGTCCGGGGTGTACACATCGACGGCGATCTGTCGTCGACCCGAGCTGATCAGGGTTGTGTCCCGCAGCCGAGTGGTGGCCAGAGTCCATCCGGTCGGCCGTGACGGTGGCCACCACCCGGCGAGGTGGGCGGGGTCGGTGATGTCATCTAGGACGACCAGCCAGTTGCGGTCGGTGGTGTGCAGCCACTCCAGCAACGCCCGTGCGTCGAGGTCCGGGTTGACACCGTCGACGCCCGGCACGCCCGCTTTGGCCGCAGCCCGTGCGTAGGTAGTGATGACCTGGTCGGGGCTGGTGGCGGTCACCCACACCACCAGATCCGCCGTGCGCCCGTCGATGGCTTGCCGGGCGAACCACGCCGCCAGTTGGGACTTGCCGACCCCGCCCCCACCAGCCAGAACCCAGGTGTCCGTGCTAAGGCCTCGGGTGTCGTGCTGGGCCAAAATCACGTCATCACCATGCCCACGGGCAGCCAGGATCTGATCCCGTAGCCCAGGCCGGGCCTGATACGCCGACGCCAACGCTGGAGGCTGCCCCACCAGGACCGGCCATACCGGCGGTGCCGGCACCGCCGGGGAATAGTGATGGTGCTGGTGAGTGTGCACATCGCCATCAATGGAGCCGGTTTGGACCACTATGCCGTACACGGGGCCGGTGACCTGGTTGGACAGATCCGGGCGCGAGTGGTTACCGTGGCTGCGTCTACGCGCGGCCAGAGCCAGGGTGTGGTCACGGCCGGTTACGTCGAAGACGATGCGGGCAAGGTCAGCGATGGGTTCACGGCGGCGCAGGTGTCGGTACTGGCAGCGACCCAACGGGGCGATGTCGGCCGGGAGTTCAGCCTCACGCGGGAGTTCAGCCTCGTCGGTCAATACCGGGATCACTCGGACACCGGCGGTGAACGCTTCGGCAAGTTCTCGGCGAATCCAATCGGCCGGGTCGTCGATCCGACGCCCCCCAGTAGTGGGGTCGATGGCGGTCAGCCAGCGCGGGCCGATCACCGCCAGCACCACTCGGGCTGACCGCACCCAATCAAGCAACTCCTGCACGAAATCGGCCCCGGCCGGAATGGACTCGGCGTCCAGAAACACCAGATCTTCGCCGAAGTGGTAGGTCAGTGCGGTGTAGAGCAGGGCACCGTAGCTGTGGCTGTCCTCACCTCGGTAGTTGATGAACACGGCGGGCTCCACCAGACACCCCCACATGAGTTCGTGGTGGGGACGCGAGTGTCCGAAGCCTGCGAATCTCGCTGGAATCCTGGTTGGTAAAGGCTGCGATGTCCTTGACACTGTTGCCGAGGTCGATCAGTTCGATGATCGCGGTGGCCATGCCTGTGT
>DASUJK010000095.1:0-12002 GCA_036279295.1 Pseudonocardiaceae bacterium
TGATGTGGCCGATCTCGCCACTGAAGCCGCGCACCCCGGGAAACGGTTTCCCGGCCACGACCAGCCCCGCGCCGATGCCGATCTCACCGGAGACGAGAACGAAGTCGCGAGGGCCGTCCGGGGCGGAGTGCCCGAGTTCGGCCGCCGCCGCGAAGTCGGCCTCGTTGCCCACCAGTACCGGGAGGTCCGGTGCGTCGATCCCGTTGCGGACGGCGGCCACGATGTCCAGTTCCCGCCAGCCGAGGTTGGGCGCGACCCGCAGCCTGCCGGTGGCCGACTCGACCACGCCGGGCACCGCGATGCCGATCCCGCCGACCGGCACTCCCCTGGCCCGCGCCCCGCGCAGTGCGGTACTGATGGCCCGCACGGTCGCGCCGAGCACCCGGGACGGCGGTCGCGTCCGGTTGTCACCCGTGCGGACCGTGTAGGCGTGCACCTCGCCGGTCAGGTCGACGAGGCAGGTGGCCAGGTAGTCGACGCCGATCTCCACACCGAGCCCGTGCGGACCGGTCGGTGACGGCGCGAGACCGGTACTGCGCCTGCCCCTGCCCTGCCGGGACACCAGGCCGGTCTCGGTCACCAGGTCGGCCGCGATCAACCGGTCCACCAGGCTGGACACGGTTGCTTTGGCCAGCCCGGTGTGTGCCGCGATGGTGGCCCTGGAGATACCCGGCGCGTCCAGCACAGCGCGCAGCACCAGCGCCGAGTTGTGGCGGCGCAGGGTGTGCTGGCCTGCCGGTGCCGGGTCCGTCATGGACGACATCCTAATAGTTTGACGGCTGTACCAAATGCTAATATGTTCAGGGCCTGAACTATAATCAGTGGAGGCGATGACCGTGGCCGACGCACCAACCCGCGAGGACAGGTTCAGTTTCGGGTTGTGGACGGTGGGCTGGCGGGCCGCCGACCCGTTCGGCGAGCCCACCCGGCCGGCACTGGACCCAGTGGAGACCGTGCACCGGCTCTCCGAACTCGGCGCGTGGGGCGTCACCTTCCACGACGACGACCTGATCCCGTTCGGCAGCGACGACACCGCCCGCGAGCAGCACATCTCCCGGTTCCGTACGGCGCTGGACCAGACCGGGCTCGTGGTGCCGATGATGACCACGAACCTGTTCAACCACCCCGTGTTCCGGGACGGTGCCTTCACCAGCAACGACCGGTCGGTCCGCAGGTTCGCGCTGCGCAAGGTGCTGCGCAACATCGACCTGGCGGTCTCGTTCGGCGCGCAGACCTACGTCATGTGGGGCGGCCGCGAAGGCTCGGAGAGCGACGCCGGCAAGGATGTGCGGGCAGCGCTGGACCGCTACCGCGAGGCCGTGGACACGCTGGCCCAGTACGTCGTCGACCAGGGCTACGACCTGCGGTTCGCGTTGGAGCCCAAGCCGAACGAGCCGCGTGGCGACATCCTGCTGCCCACCGTCGGCCACGCCCTGGCGTTCATCTCGACGCTGGAGCATGCCGACATGGTCGGCGTGAACCCCGAGGTCGGCCACGAGCAGATGGCCGGGCTGAACTTCGTGCACGGCATCAGCCAGGCGCTGTGGCAGGGCAAGCTGTTCCACATCGACCTCAACGGCCAGCGTGGCATCAAGTTCGACCAGGACCTGGTGTTCGGCCACGGCGACCTGCTCAACGCGTTCTTCCTGGTGGACCTGCTGGAGACCGGTGGTTACACCGGCCCGAGGCACTTCGACTACAAGCCGTCCCGCACCGAGGACATCAACGGCGTGTGGGCCAGCGCGGCCGCGAACATGCGCACCTACCTGCTGCTGCGCGAGCGGGCCGCCGCGTTCCGCGCCGACCCGAGGGTGATCGAGGCGCTGCACGCCGCCAAGGTGGACGAACTGGCCGCCCCGACGTTGGCCGCCGGCGAGACGACAGCGGATCTGCTGGCCGACCGGTCGGCGTACGAGGACTACGACGCGGACAAGGTGGCCGAGCGCGGTTACGGCTTCGTGGCGCTCAACCAGCTGGCGGTGGAACACCTGCTGGGCGCGCTGTGACGTTCGTCGCCGGGATCGACTCGTCCACCCAGTCGTGCAAGATCGTGGTGCGCGACGCGGACACGGGTGCGCTGGTCAGGTCGGGCAGCGCACCTCACCCGGCCGGTACGGAAGTCCACCCGGACGAGTGGTGGCAAGCGCTGGGTGCGGCCGTTGAATCGGCAGGCGGGCTGACCGACGTCGCGGCGGTGTCGGTCGGCGGCCAGCAGCACGGCATGGTCTGCCTGGACGACGCTGGTGCGGTGGTCCGGCCCGCGCTGCTGTGGAACGACCTGCGCTCCGCCGACGCGGCTGCCGACCTGGTGGCGGAGCGGGGTGCGGGGTTCTGGGCGGACGCGGTAGGCAGTGTGCCGTTGGCGTCGTTCACCGTGGCCAAGCTGCGGTGGCTGGCGACGCACGAACCGGAGTCGGCTGCCCGGACGGCGGCCGTTGCGCTGCCCCACGACTGGCTGACCTGGCGACTGGCCGGCTCGTCGGACATCGCGGCGCTGACCACCGACCGCAGCGACGCCAGCGGCACGGGCTACTGGTCGCCGGCAACCGGGGAGTACCGGCGGGACCTGTTGGAATCCGCGCTCGGCCACGATGCGGCGCTACCCGAGGTGCTAGGCCCTGGTGCGGCGGCCGGCCGGTTGCCGTCCGGTGCGTTGCTGGGCCCGGGAGCCGGCGACAACGCGGCATCCGCACTCGGCGTGGCCGCCGGCCCCGGTGATGTCGTGGTGTCGATCGGCACGTCCGGCACCGTGTTCGCGGTGTCGCAGGTTCCGACGGCCGACCCGACCGGCATCATCGCAGGCTTCGCGGATGCCAGCGGCGGGTTCCTACCGTTGGTGTGCACGCTGAATGCCGCGCGTGTGCTCACGTCGGCGGCGGGTCTACTCGGGGTGGACGTCGACGAGCTGAGCAGGCTCGCATTGTCAGCACCGGCAGGCGCGGAGGGCCTGGTCGTCGTGCCGTACCTGGAAGGCGAGCGGACGCCATCCAGGCCGACGGCCACCGGCGCGGTGCACGGGTTGACGCTGGCCAACGGCACCCAGGCCAACCTGGCCAGAGCGGCGGTCGAAGGCATGCTGTGCGGCTTGGCCGATGGCCTGGACGCGCTGGTCGCGGCAGGTGTGCCGGTAGAGCGTGTGCTGCTGGTCGGCGGTGGCGCGAAAGCCGAAGCGGTCCGCAGGATCGGCCCGACGGTGCTCGGCCGACCGGTGCTGGTCCCCCCACCCGGCGAGTACGTGGCCGACGGCGCGGCCCGACAGGCAGCGTGGACCCTGTCCGGTTCGCCGAAACCACCACAATGGACAATCGGCGACACGGCACTGTTCGAAGCACCAGCGAAACCGGCGGTCCGGCACCGCTACGCGGAAGCCCGAGACCACGTTATCGACCAACTCCCCTGAACCGCGGTTCTCCCCAACTGGCCGAACCGGAGAACCAGCCATCTCCACGGCCATCGCAGTCAGATGGGCAGATTCAAGGTCGACATCGGCGCGCTGACCAGCGACATCAAGGGCGACAACGCCACCTCCGCGTGTGAGATGTGGCCGTAGTAGCGATTCAGCATCGGGATCAGGCTGTGGCCGGTCGCCGTTCCGCTGCTCTTGGTGGTCGCGGCTCAGTCGGTAGTGCCGCCTCACGCTGAATTCGATTGTCTGGCCGTCGCCGGTTGCCCGGTCAGCCACGCCGAGTTGTCATAGAATTGTCCAGGGCCGAAGTCTAGCCACGAACCGTCACGCGGCGTATACACAGAACTTAGATCGATCATTCCGCGAGGCGCAATGTTCCGAACCCCGCAGCTGAGGGACGGTGGTGAGGTTAGGGCTGCGGTTCTGTCTGACCAGGTCTGGCGACAGCCATCAAGCGAAGGGATGACGCATGGTCCGCGCACAGCAACTTGAAACAAATACACTTTATTGTGCGGACAATCTTCACCAGCTGACCATGCTGCCTGACGAGTGTGTAGATCTGATATATCTGGATCCCCCCTTCTTCTCCAGCAGAACCTATGAAGTAATTTGGGGCGATGAAGCGGAGGTTCGATCGTTTGAAGATCGCTGGGAAGGAGGCATGCAGGTATACATTGACTGGATGCGGAATCGTATTCGTCACCTCCACCGCGTGCTTCGCTCAAGCGGATCAATCTACTTGCACTGCGATCCCCATGCGAGCCATTACTTGAAGGTCATGTTAGACGAGATTTTCGGTCAGTCGCACTTTCGAAACGAGATTGTATGGCGTCGAACGGGCGCCCACGGAAAGACACGACGATATGCTCCCGTTCACGACACAATCCTATTCTACACAAAATCGAATGAGTATCTTTGGAATTCCATTCGGCGACCATATATGCGAGGCCACGTAAATGAGTACTTCATAGCGGATGAGAAGGGCTGGCGCACGAACTATTATGGTAATGTGCTAACCGGCAGTGGCAAGCGCGGTGGCCTGTCTGGACAACCTTGGCGTGGAATCGACCCTTCCAGCAAGGGCCGCCATTGGGCAATTCCTAGAGCACTACTGGCAGACCTAGACGAAGATCTTTCGAATCTGAATCAACACGAGAAGCTGGACCGCCTACTTGAGCTGGGGCTCATCACAATCGAGACTGACTCTTACTGGCCAATGTACCAGCACTACATTTCTCCAGCAGATGGAACACCTGCTCCAGACATCTGGGCTTATCAGCCATACACGGAAGGCACGGTATTTGGAACAGAAGAAGGGGTCGATGCAGATGTTCGCTGGCTGTCAACTCGAGATAAAGAGCGACTCGGCTACCCGACACAGAAGCCGGAAGCACTTCTCAGGCGTATAATTGCCGCGAGTAGCAATAGCAATGACGTCGTCCTCGACCCATTCTGCGGTTGCGGCACGACCGTGACCGTGGCCGAGAAAATGAATAGAAGATGGATCGGCATTGACATAAGCCCAACTGCGGTGAATATTATGGCGGATAGGCTCAGGAAGGTCGTACCGGACCGACGCCGACCCAACGTCATCGGCCTACCCACAACACTCGAAGATCTGCATAATCTCAAACCGTTTGAATTTCAAAACTGGGTCATCCAGAAGTTCTGGGGCACTCACGCACCACGAAAGTCCGGCGACATGGGTATCGACGGCTACTCTTTCATGGTTCAAGATCCGATACAGGTCAAGCAGTCCGAACGAGTGGGACGCAACATAGTCGATAACTTTGAGACCGCCATAGACCGTGCGGAAAAGACAAAAGGGTACATCGTGGCCTTTAGTTTCACGCGAGGCGCGAAGGAAGAAGTCGCAAGAGCACGCTGGGATCGCCACCTTGATATTCAACTCGTCACAGTCAAGCAACTTCTTGAACCCGATATCGAACAACATCACCCATTCATACCCCACGTCGCTTCAGTAACGGAATTGCCGTTGCCGCCCGCTCGACCGAAAAGCGCACGGCCTTCGGCAGAAGAGCTCGTCCTGTCCGACCGCAGTCGCGTTGGATAGTTATCAAGGTAACGATCGTCACACTGGTCGCTAATCGCGTGTGGTATTTCAATCTTCGAACTGGCCTGACCGGTCGTCAATTCGGCCAGAGCAGCACAGTCGACTCCGGCCATTCGCGGCGTCAGCGTGCCGTCTTGGTCTCGTAGACCTCGCGCGGCGCCAGCACCGGGTTCGGCCGGATGGACCATGTCGAACACGTCGGACAGCCCGTGCGGCGCGTACACACGCCAGTGGCCGTCCGGCTCCAACCGAACCCCGAGGCAACAGGTGGTCGACGCGAACGAGTCGATGGCCGCCTCGGTAGACGAGTACGCCGGGCACGGCACGCCGAACTTCTCCTCGTACCAGAGATGCACCCGAGCTTCGCTGCGCACCTGCACGTCGGCCGGGACATCGGCGAAGACCCGCGCAGCCGACTGGACCAGCGCGTCCTCGGCAGCCCAGGACAGATCGGACGAGTCGAAGTAGAACAGGTCGTAGTCGGCGATGCCGTTGGTCGGCGGCCGACCCGTGACCGTGTTCCACACCGTCTGGAACACGCAGCCAGCGGTGAGGTACCAGCCCGGCAGATCCAGCGTCGCGGCACGAGTGAGCACATCCACCACCCACGTCGTTGCCACGGAGCGCCCGCTGGAAGGCATCGAACTGTTCGTCGCTGATCACGATCCCGAACCCGCGATCAACTTCCCGCTAAAGTCCCGATGTCGCTCAGGAAGTCGGACCAGCGGGACTGGTCGAAGGCCAGCGTCGGCCCGTCCGGATTCTTCGAGTCCCGTAACCCGACCTCGGTCGATCCGACCGCTACCTCGACGCAGTCATTGTTCGGGTAGCTGTAGCTGGACTTCCGCCATGTGCCGTGCATCTCTGTACCTCCGATGGTGTGCAGTGCCAACGGATGCGGTCACAGCGAGGCAGCGAAATCGGTCAGAAACCGCCGGGTCTGCTCCGGCCCGACCGCCGCCGCCTGCTGCTGCTCCCACAGGGTCACGTACGCGGCCGTCCGCTCCAGATCGCCGACGTACTCGCCACCGTCATAGTGCTCACGGTAGACCACGTTGACCGGCGGATTCGTGTCATATCCGAAGATCGTGTAGTCGTGCGACTGGCCCATGTAGCAGCCGACGCTGAACGGCACGACCTGCACCTCCACGTTCGGCCGGTCTATCACCTCGATCAGGCGGGCCACCTGCGCCCGCATGATCGCCGGACTGCCGGTGGTCCTGCGCAGCGCGGCCTCGTCCACGATGAACCAGAACCGCTGGTCCGTGTTGTCGAGTACCCGCTGGCGGGCGAGACGGTCGGTGACGTCCCGGTCGATCTGCTCCTGGCTGGGCGACGGGCGCCAGGCGCGGAACATCGTGCGCATGTAGTCCTCGGTCTGCAACAGACCGGGCACCACCATCGATCGCGACGACCACAGCCGACGACAGGTCGGCTCCATGTCCACGAGCAGCCGCAGGTGCTGCGGAAAGCGGGTGCTGAACGCGCCCTTCCTGGCCCGCCGGTTGGCCTCGACGGCCAGGTCCTCGGCGTAGGCACGGTCGGCGTCGGTGGCACCGTAGGCGTCCAGCAGCCCGGCCAGTTCCAGCATCTTCACGCCGCTGCCGCCGTTCTCGATGAAGCCGATCTTCTTCTGCGTACACCCGAGGACCTTGGCCGAGTCCTCCTGCGTCATCCCGGCCAGCTTGCGCTGACGGGACAGCTCATGGCCGAGCACGATCTTCATCACCGCAGGCGGCAGCTGTTGCTGATCCACATGTCCCTCCATACCGTCACCCTAGATGACGGAACGTGCGCAAAGTTCACCCGGTTGGTTACCAAACAACCTAAGCACTTAGCTTTATTGTACGAGAGTCAACCAACCACGAGGGGGCGCACGTGCTCAGCTTGAACCACCACCGGCTGCACATCGAAACGATGATCATGATGTCCGACCACTGCCCGATTCGGTACATCGCGGACGCCCACCAGGTGGAGTTCACCATCGGCGACCCGGACGAGAGCTTCGAGTTCACGGCCAGCATCGGCGCGCTGGACAACCTGATCGCGGCCGCGACCGAGGCGCGCGAGGTGGCCGGCATCGCGTACCAGGCAGCACAACCTGAGTGATCAGCTGTACGGGCTGCGATAGGGCAGCCGCAGATGTACGTGCACCGCCCCGTTGGTCTCGGCGTTGCCTGCGATCACCGAGTGCAGAATCCCGTTGTAGACCAGGTCCCACAGCAGACGATCCGACTGCAACGCCGTCAGCGGCACGCTCAGCCGCCGGCCGCCGCTGTCCTCCATGCTGATCAGCGGAGTCCCGATCGCCAGCAGCGACTTGACCTTCACCAGTTCGTACGTCCGGACCCAGCTCCGCCGCCCACTCAGCCACTCCACCCCGGCCGCGCACTGGTCGTGGCCGCGCAGTTGCGTGTAGCCGACCAGGACCCCGATCACCGCGATGCTCAGCCAGACCCACCAGTAGGTGATCCAGAAGACGTGGAAACCCGCTCGTAGCCACAACAGGACCGCAACCGCGAGCGCTCCCCCGGCACCGACCTGAACCGCGTAGCGCCTGGTGGTGCGGTACCACGCCAGGACAGGCCCCTGCCCCGCCGGTGGCACAGGCGCCAATTCCGGATCGCTCACCCGGGACCGGTCGAACCTGGCAGGCTTGGCGGACGCCCGCCCAGGGGCACGGGGCGGACGCGGCTCGCCGGTCTCGGGATCGGGAACCGGCGGCAGCGATCCGGGGTCCACATATCGCGGTGGTCGTGGCATGCTCCGCTGCCCTCCCTACCGAACGCCGGTGAGCTGGTCGCCGGCCTTGCCACCGGACAGCGAGCCGATGATGCTGCCCGCGATCGTGCCGATGACGCCGCCGGCCGTGGTGCCGACGATCGGTACCACGCTGCCCACGATCGAGCCGACCTCCATGCCAGCCATTCCGCCTGCGATGCCACCGGCCAAACTCATGCCGGTCTCTGCAACTGCCTGCCCTGGCGTCTCGCTGCCATCCGCGACTTCGATCCCGCCGAACAGCAGCGCCGCCCCGGTCCCGACATAAGGAATCCCCTTCAGCGCGCCCTTGCCCAGCTTGAGCAATCCCGAACTGTCTTCGAGCAGAGCGCCAGGGTTCTTCGCGATGAGGTCGCGCACGCTTTCCGGTACCTTGTCGACGGCCTTCTCCATCCGCGCCGCCTCAGCCGCAGTTTCCTGGGCGCCAGCGCTCGCCAGCTGCCCGGCGCGGGCGGCCGCGGCGCGGCCGGCGTCGGTCAATTCGGAATCCACCGCGAGCTGCTGCATCCGTTGGGCGTGCTGGGCGATGTTGTCCGCCGCGTCGTACAGCTCGTTCGCGGCGCCTTGTACTTCCTGGACAACGGTCAACCCCGCGCCCGTCAGGCCAGAGCCGATCGTGGCCAGGCTCCGCACTCTGTTCGTCGAGTCCCGCATCGGCCCTGTGAGCTGCGTGTGCGCCTCGGATTCCAGCTGTCGTGCCTCGGTCACCGTGGTCCGTGCCTCGCGGAACGCCGTCAGCTTGCCGTTGTACATGGCCTGGGCCTGGTAGAACTCGATGGCCTCCTGGGCAGGGATCGGTCCGTACACGCGCCCCGGCCCAGGGCCTGGTGCCTCGATGGTTGTCGGTGTGAGGGTGAGCCCCGCGGCCGATGCGACCGACCGGGCCTGTGCGATCCGTGCGTTCACAGTGTCGAGATCGGCGGCGAAAGCATCCAACGCCTGCCGCACGGTCAACGCGGACGCACTCAACTGGTCGGCGTCGGTGCCCAGATTGCCGATGTGGTCGCGGAATCCGTCAGCGGCCGAACCCTGCCAGCACGACTCCGACGTCGCCTGCGCCTTGCCGATCGCGGAGCCGTTCGCGTCAACGCCTGCGGCTGCCCTGCCCAGCCAGTCGGCCGCCTGCCGGCAGGCGGCGGCATTGCCATTTACCAACGTGTCGATGTCGGTCACGCGTCCACCTCAGTTCGGCTCCAGTAGTTGACCTTCGAGTTCGTGCAGGCCAGTGGCGGTCTGGTTGTCGACATCGCCGTACGCGCCGTTGTTCGCGTTGATCTGCGCCGCCGTGCGCTCGCTCTGCGCGATGAGCAGCGCCATCGACCTGACGATCGCCGCCAGGGCTGCTCCGACGTTCGCACTGGACCTGCCGGCATCCGGCGGATCGGTCACCGGCATCGCAGCGTCCGCCAGATCCCCCGCGCCGTTGCGCAGAATGGTCGACAGGCCGGTGAGCCCGTCGTGCTCCGCGAAGACCGAACTACCAGTCATGGCAACCTTTCCTTGTCAGTGCCGCAACTGTGGCGGTAGTGGCAGATCGATCAGCACGGTGTCGGCCCCCGATTGCGCGAGCACGTCAGCTAATCGGCTGGCCGGAAACGCCACGAAATGCTGGTTGGGACCGCAGCAGTCGAGCAGTGTCGACGACGACGAATAGGTCATGAGCGATCGCCTGCCGTCCCTGGTCGCCTGGAGTTCGAGTTGGGCGCGGTCGCTGCCTCGGGGGAACGGCTGGGATGGCACGTACACGACGGGTATCCCCGTCGTGGCATCAACGGAAAGTGGTATCGGTTCCGCCACGGCGTCGACCTGTCCGGTCGTCCCGGCCGGTGGGTCGACGTCGAGTAGCAGTGCGTGGAACCGCAACCTGCGTCTGAGTGCTGGCAGGTTCCTCGCGGGCACTCTCATCGCCGACTGATGTTCACCCCATCCGGCGAGCAGTCGGTCCATCGTCGAATACACGAGCAGTGCCGTGCGCCGGTCGATCATCTCCCGCAACTCGACCAGGGCCTCGCCACCGTCGGCCACCCCCAGCACCGGCACGTACACCTCGACCGGCAGGTGTTCCCATTCGTCCACGTCCAGCACAACCGGCCGGCTACGCCCACTGCTCCGTCGCCCCATGGACATCCCCCGATAGTCGGCAAGCCCACTTGACGTTATTGGTAGCCGCACGATCACGCAACGTGTTCGGTTGCCCTGACCACAAATTGTCCAGTGGGTCATCCACATCACCCGATAACCATGTGCGGCCGACCTGCATCGTTGCCTACAGTTGGGTTGGTATGTCCACGTCACCTGCTGCCACGTCCGCCGCCGACCTGGCCACCTTCCTGCCCGACCTGACCATCCGCGATGAGCGGCGGCTGCGTCGGCAGCTGGATGGCACCCGGAAGATCCGGAACACCGCGGCCCGGCAGCGCGCGATCGACGACATCTCCACCGAGATCGACACCGGCCTGGAACGAGTCCGCCGCAGGCAGGCGGCCATGCCGGCGCCGCGCTACCCGGAGGCCCTGCCGGTCAGCCAGCGCAGGGACGAGATCCTGGCCGCCATCCGGGACAACCAGGTCGTCGTCATCGCTGGTGAGACGGGTTCGGGCAAGACGACCCAACTGCCCAAACTGTGCCTGGAACTGGGCCGGGGCGTGCGCGGCCTGATCGGTCACACCCAGCCACGCAGACTCGCGGCCCGCACGGTCGCCGAGCGGATCGCCGACGAACTGGGCACCGAACTCGGTAGCACGATCGGGTACACCGTGCGGTTCACCGATCATGTCGGCGACGCGACGATGGTCAAGCTGATGACCGACGGCATCCTGCTCGCCGAGATCCAGCGCGACCGGATGCTGTACCAGTACGACACGCTGATCATCGACGAGGCGCACGAGCGCAGCCTGAACATCGACTTCATCCTCGGCTACCTCAAGGACCTGCTCCCCCGCAGGCCCGACCTGAAGGTCATCATCACGTCGGCGACCATCGACCCGCACCGGTTCGCCCGGCACTTCGGCCAGGACGGCGTGCCGGCACCGGTGATCGAGGTGTCCGGGCGCACCTATCCGGTGGAGCTCCGCTACCGACCGATCATCGACCCGGACGATCCGGACGCCGATCCCGATCGGGACCAGGTGCAGGCGATCTGCGACGCGGTCACCGAACTGAGCGGCCTCGGCCAGGGCGACATCCTGGTGTTCTGCAGCGGCGAACGGGAGATCAGGGACGCTGCCGACGGGCTGGCCAAACTGGACCTGCGTCACACCGAGGTCACACCGCTGTACGCCCGGCTGTCCTCCGGTGACCAGTACAAGGTGTTCCAGCCGCACACCGGCCGCCGCGTCGTGCTCGCCACCAACGTCGCCGAGACATCGCTGACCGTGCCCGGCGTCAAGTACGTCGTCGATGCCGGCACAGCGCGCATCTCCCGGTACAGCCACCGGTTGAAGGTGCAGCGGCTGCCGATCGAGCCCGTGTCCCAGGCGTCGGCCAACCAGCGTTCCGGCCGATGTGGCCGCACGTCGGACGGCGTGTGCATCCGGCTGTACTCCGAAGACGACTTCGCCGCCCGGCCGGAGTTCACCGACCCGGAGATCCTGCGCACCAACCTCGCCTCGGTCATCCTGCAGATGGCCGCGCTCGGCCTGGGCGACCTGGCCGCGTTCGGGTTCCTCGACCCGCCGGACCGGCGCAACATCGCCGACGGTGTGCAACTGTTACGGGAACTGGGCGCCCTGGACCCGGACC
>DASUJK010000096.1:0-15661 GCA_036279295.1 Pseudonocardiaceae bacterium
AGTCGAAGTCCAGCCACGGGGACAGCGCCACGATCCCGGCCGGCCGTGGCAGTCCTTCGGCCGCGGCGGCGAGCACTGTGGCGAACGCAAGGCAGCCACCGGCCGAATCGCCCGCGAGCACGATCCGCTCCGGGTTGAAGCCGTCGGCCAGCACGCTTCGGTAGACGGTCAGGCAGTCCTCCACCGAGCCGGCCAGCCGGACCGTGGGCAGTTGCCGGTAGCCGACGGACAGCACCGGCAGCTGGCAGGCTGCCGCGATCCTGGACACCGAATGCCGGTGGGTGGCCACACCGCAGGTGACGAACGCGCCGCCGTGGAAGTACAGGACGATGCCGTCGGTCTCTTCGGGAGCGGTGTCCGGCCGGACCCACTCACCGGTGAAGCCGCCGAACTCGACCTTGTCGTACCGGACACCGGACGGTGTGGGCAGCAACCCGGCCGCGACTTCGATCAGGGACAGCGGCAGCATGCCGATGCTGGTCAGGGGCCAGTGCGTGAGCAGCGGGCGGAGCATCAGTCTGGCGGCCGTGAACGTCAGCTTCGCCCGGACACTGACATCGGTGCGCTGGTCCACCACGGCTTCGACGCTCATGGTGCCCCCTCTCGGCCACCGCGGTCCTCGATGACCGCCATAACCGAGGATGACACGCCAAGGTCACCGATGAACATCACAACACGCAAATCGTTCATGTTCACCCGGGCGAGGCCGGGTGTTCGCCATACCGACTACGGAACGTGTCACCAATGCGGATACGACTCCGCAGTGTGAGCAAAAGCATCGGCACGCAATTACGAACTCGCAGCGTGATGGCACACCGAACAATGAATGCGCTGGTCAGATAGGTTGGACTCTCGGTTACACAGAGTGCCCCCGACCGGATTTGAACCGGCACTACTTCCCTTTTAAGGGGAATGCCTCTGCCTGTTGGGCTACGGGGGCAGGCGAATCCTAAGGTCTTATCACCCGTTCGTGGGCGAATATGGCTGAAGACAGCCGGGCGGCGCAGCACACCCGAGAGCGCACGGCGCAACCTGCTGCGTCCGGTCAGCCCCCGTGGGCGGCCGACCAGGCAGCGGCCCCGCGTAACTCCTCGAAACGGGCAGCGACCCAGGTCGCGACGGCCCTCGATACGGCCGGTTCGCCGGATCTGCCCTCGAACCAGCGCCAGTCGCAGTTCACGTTGGCCTCCAGGAACACCGGCACCCCGTCGTCGCGGACCAGCAGGTCGAACGCGACGACGTCCAGCCGCCAGAACCTGGCCAGCGCCAACAGGGTCTGGCTCAGTGCGGGCTCGATCTCCAGGCGCCGCACCTCGACCGCCTCCGGGTCGACCCAGAGGTGGGCAGGATCACGCTTGTCCACCCGGCAGGCGATCACCTGCTCCCCCACCACGAAGACGCGCAGCTCATGATCGGCGGCCAGGTACTGCTGCACGATCACCGGCGCGGGCTCCGGCAGGCCGCTGCCCAGTCGCGGGTCCAGTGGCTGCGGAAACAGGCCGTGCTGCACTCCGGAACTCGGCTCGACGAGGTGCCGGCCGGACGTCTTGACGATGCACGTGCCGCCGCCCGGCCGATGCCGTGCGGGCCGGGTGGTCACCACCGTGCGAGGCGTCGCGAGGCCGAACGCGGCCGCGTCGGTCAGCTGCGTGAGGCGGTCGGGCCTGCGACTCGTAACGTGTGAGTTGATCTGTGACCAGTCGGTGCGGTTGGTGATCCAGTCGGCCACCGACCGCCACTGGTCGCCGACGTAGGCACCGAACAGCGTGCCGGGGTCGACGGGCAGGGCGGACAGCTCGAAGTGCCTGCGCCAGACCAGGAGTGGCCGCAGCATCCAGCGATCCAGCTCGATCAGGGGAGCGTCCGGGTAGACGGTCAGCGACACGTCCAGGCACCGGTCCACGTCGATCCTGGCCATCCGCACGCCGCGCTCGGCGAGTGCGATGGACAGTTCGTTCATCTCCATGTCGGCCGACCGGGCCAGCACCAGCACGCACGGCTGCGGCTCGCCGTCCCCGTCATCGACAAGGCCGAGCCGATGCACCCGTTCCTGGAAGTCCAGCGCGGCGATCGGTGCCCGAAAGACGTAGTCCTGCCCCTGCAGAAGGAGGGGTGTCGACCGATCGGTGGGCTGCGCGGTCACCGTCCGTGCCGATGGGGCGGCAGGGGCGGCGATCCGGCCGATTGCCGGCGAATCAGGCCGGTCCAGCGTGGGACCGTTACTGGTCAGCTCAATCGTCCTTCTTGTTGCGGAAGACATGCTCGGCCTGCGCGTATTCAACGGCGTACTCGGCCAAGGCACTGTCCTCGATGTCGCCGCTGCGAAGCTGCGCGGCTAGTTCCTCGATCGACATGACACCTCGCTCCCGCGCGTTCAAGTCACTCTTTCGGGTGACTCACGAGGAGTAGTCTCCGTTTCACATTACGTACTGTCAAGGCACGCCGGTGGGTATGTCCGACATGAGCACACCGACTACGTAGTTGATCGCTGGAGACCGCGTTGCGTTACGGCGTTCGGCGCAGCAGAGACGGCACGGGTTACGTCAGCCGGACGGCGCTACACACGTCCGGCCTAACGGTGCACCCGCAAGGTGCAGTGACCTGAGCACTGACACACACCACACGATACCGAAACCGGCCGGTCGCCAGTGGCGCCGGCCGGTCGGTGATGTGCTGGACCGCTCAGGTTCGCTCAGGTTCGGGATGCGCGGTCGAAGTCGGCCTTCGGGTTGTTGATCTGGCCGAGCGACACGACCTCGCGCCGGAACAGACCACTGACCAGCCAGTCCAGCTGGATGCGGACCTTGCGGTTGAGCGTGGGCATCCGGCTGACGTGGTACGCCCGGTGCATCAGCCACGCCGGGTAGCCCTTGACCTTGACGTTGTACGTGTCCGCGACGCCCTTGCGGATGCCAAGACTGGCCACCGAGCCGACGTTGCGGTGGTAGTAGTCGGCAGGCTTGCCGCCACGGATCGCCGTCATGATGTTCTTGGCCAGCTGCTTGGACTGGCGCACGGCGTGCTGCGCGTTGGGCGCACACGTCGCGGTCGGGTCCTCGGCGGTGCGGGACAGGTCGGGCACCGCGGCGCAGTCACCGGCCGCCCACACCCCGGGCAGCCCCTCGGCCTGCATCGAAGCCGTGCACGACACGCGGCCGCGATGGTCGATCGGCAGGTCCGACGCCGCGAGGATCGGATTCGCCTTGACGCCGGCATTCCACACGATCGTGTCACTGTCGAACTCGGTCCCGTCGGACAGCACGACATGCCCGTGTTCGAACGACTTGGCCGTGGTGGACAGGAAGATCTCGATGCCGCGCTTCTCCAGCTGCTCCACGGTCCACACACCGAGGCTGTCGCGCACCTCGGGCAGCACGCGCCCGGCCGCCTCGACCAGTACCCAGCGCATGTCTTCGGCTTCGATGTTCTCGTAGAACCGGGTCGCGTACCGCGCCATGTCCTCCAGCTCGGCCAGTGACTCGATGCCGGCGAAACCGCCGCCGACGAACGTGAACGTGAGCAACCGCTTGCGCAGCTCGGGATCCAGCGTGCTCGCGGCGAGGTCCATCCTGGACAGCACGTGGTTGCGCAGGTAGATCGCCTCGCCGATGGTCTTGAACGAGATGCCGCGCTCGGCCAGGCCCGGAATGGGCAGCAGCCGGGCCACCGAGCCGAGGGCGACGACGAGCACGTCGTAGCCGATCTCCTCGATGTGGCCGTCGATCGCCTCGACGGTGACCATGTGGCGCGCGTGCTCGATCTTCTGCACCCGGGCGGTCACCACGTGGCAGCGGCGCAGCGTCGTGCGCAGCGGGACGACAACGGAACGCGGGTCGATGGAGCCGGCTGCCGCTTCGGGCAGGAACGGCTGATAGGTCATGTGCGGCTGCGGGTCGACGACGGTCACGGACGCCTCGTTGAGTCGCAGTTTCTTCTGCAGACCCAAAGCGGTGTACATACCGACGTACCCACCACCCAGGATGAGGATCCGGGTTGGTTGCGACTTTCCTGCGGCCATGTATCTATGGTCGCACTTCCGACAACCGCTTATGGAGGCACCCGGGGTCCGTGTGACACCGGTTACTGAATCGAACTGTCCTGCGGTATCGATGCGGTGACGCACGCCACTGATGATCGGGAAATCGGCTTCTTATTTGGCCCTGGTCAGGAGCCTGATCGCGAGGAGAACGAGTCCGGCGACCGCGCAGATACCGGCAAGTTCGACAACTGTGCTGTTCTGCGAAGTGGGCAAGATCTCAGCAAGTCCGACGATGGCGAACACCGCGATCTGGACGAACAGGAAACGTCGAGCCGGTTTGATCAGCGCGGCCGGCCGGATGATCGCGCGGCGGGGCACGAGGGCGGCGATCGACGCCATGATGTGGACCAGGTGCAGCAGCGGGATCTCCAACAGGACCGTCGGTCGCAGCGGGTCGCCGGGCGTCAGGGCGACGACGATCGCGACGACGCCGATGAACATCGCGGGAGCGGGCGAGGCCGGCACGGCGGCGGTGACGACGGCCAGCGCGAACAGGATGAGCTGCACGATGAGGATCAGGCGGTCGTCGAGCAGGGCCACGGCGGCGGCACAGCCGACGAGCAGGAGTGTCAGTCTGAGCACCCAGCCCGGTAGGCCGCGGCCCAGTTCGAGGATGGGCGCCGGGTTCGGTTGGCTGCTCATGAGGGCTCACTCGCGGTAGGGGCCGGCCTGGGGTCGCGAGCGGTCGACTCGCGCGCAGGGGAGGTCGGCTCGCCATCGGGGGCGGTCGGCTCGCCCGCCCGACACGTCGACACACCCGCCCGAGCAGTCGACACACCCGCCCGAAAAGTCGACTCGCCAACGCGAACGGTGGACACGCCCGCCCGGAGGGTCGACTCGCCGACGGCGGGTGGTGTTTCGTGGCTGCGGGTGGGCGGTTGGCCAACGTCAATGGCGCCAACGAAGCCAACGGAACCGATGAAGCCACTACAGCCGGGCGCCATCTCGGGAGCTGTCATCGGCGGCCTGCCGGTCGACGGCCTGGAGCGGCCGCTTTGCGCAGTACCGCCAATACCTCACTGCCGTCCACCCACGACACCACCGGCACTCCCCTCGCCCGCAGCGCCGCCAGCCGGTTCGCGTGTTCAGCCGCGATCACCTTCGCCACCACCGCACCCCACTTGTGCTCGATGTCCGGCCGCAGCGGGCCCGGCAGCACGTCGACCGCGAGCACCAGGTTGCCTCGGCGAGCCGCCAACAACGTCTGCTCGACCACGCTGTCGTCCAGGAATGCCGACAACACCACCACCAGCGCACCGGGTGGGACCTGCTCGGCCCGCAGCACCGGCCGGGACACCCAGCCAGCCGCCCGCACACACGCCAACAGCCTGTGCCGCAACACCATCAGGTGCCGCTGCCCGGCGCCGGACCGCAACCCGAACTGTGGCCGACCGAGATCCACCAAACTGACCCGGTCGCCCTGGTGCAGATAACTCGCCGCCATCGCGGTGGCCGCCACCGCCGCTGTGTCCAGCGTGCCGCCCGGGCGGACGAACGCGCCGTCCTCGCCCTTCGACCACTCGCCGACCTCGACCCCCACGTCGACCCTGGTGTCGATCGCCAGCACCACGTCCGCGTCGGCCTCGGCGTGCCGCTCACGGACGTACAGCGTGCCGACGTCACCGCTGCCCGCCGCCGCACTGGCCCGCAGCGTGGTCCGCCAGTCGACACCCCGCAGCCGGTCACCGGGCTGATAGGCCCGGATGTCCCGCAACTCGATACCGTCGCCCGCCCGACGAGATCGGTGCGCACCAACCAATCCTGCCGATCTGGGTGGCATCGGGCCACTGTTCATCGGCAGCACCGGCGGCAGCACGGCCCGCCTGCCTTCCTCACCGAGCGCCGGACCGTAGATCCACAGGCCGTCCGCACCGGCCACCAGGTGGTCCGGCCGCAGATCGGCCCGGTCGCCCCACGCGTCCCAGCGCAGCCGGGTGGCCAACGTGACCGCCGACGCGGACACCAGGTGCACCGGGCCGACTCCGGGGCGGTCCGGGCGGGGCAGCCGGATGGCGATGAGTTCCGCGCCTTCGCCCGGGTCGACGTCGACCAGCAGCCTGGCCCGCTGCCCGGTCTCCACTGTCCTGGGCAACGGCCGGACCCGCACCGACGGTCGACCGCTGACCGGTGTGGCCACGGCGACCAGCGAGCTGATCAGCAGCGGTGCGCCGAGCAGCACGATGGGCAACTGGTGCAGCAGTGCGCCGACCACGACCATGCCGACGCCGAGCACCATGCCTCTGCGCAGCGCGTCGGTGCCGCGCCACGACCTGGCGGCACCGGTGGTGCGCCGCTGCTGCCACGCCCGGAACCGCTCGCGGGCCGAGCTCATGGCCGGGTGTCTCGGGTCACCGCTGGGCCGGGCACGCTGCCGAGCAGCTCGGTGATCACCTGTACGTCGGTCAGGCCGGACGTCCACGTCTCCGCACGCAGCGTCAGCCGGTGCGCCAACGCGGCCACGGCACACGCCTTGACGTCCTCGGGCAGCACGAAGTCCCGGCCGTCGAGCACCGCGAGGGCCCTGGCCACCAGCAGCAACGCCTGCGCACCACGGGGTGAGGCGCCCACGTCGACCGACGGGTGGGACCTGGTGGCCACGGTCAGGTCGACGCAGTAACGCAGCACGTCGGTGTCCACGGCGACCCGCTCGACACCGGCCTGGAGGTCGGCGAACCGCCGCGCGTCCAGCACCGGCTCCAGGAAAGTCGCCTCCTGCCGCCTGGCCAGCCTGCGGCGCAGCACCTCGACCTCGTCGTTCGGCGGCGGGTAGCCGATGTCCAGCCGGAGCAGGAACCGGTCCAGCTGCGCCTCGGGCAGCGGGTACGTGCCCTCGTACTCGATGGGGTTCGCGGTGGCCAGCACGTGGAACGGCGTGGGCAGCGGAAACGTCCTGCCCTCCACCGTGACCTGACGCTCCTGCATCGCCTCCAGCAGCGCCGACTGGGTCTTCGGTGTCGTCCTGTTGATCTCGTCGGCGAGCAGCAGCCCGGCGAACACCGGCCCCTTGCGGAACGCGAACTCGCGGGCGGCCGGGTCGTACAGGAACGACCCGGTCACGTCGGCCGGCAGCAGGTCGGGTGTGCACTGGATGCGTTGGAACTCCAGGCCGAGCGCCTGCGCCATGCTGCGCGCGATCAGCGTCTTGCCGAGGCCGGGCACGTCCTCGAACAGCACGTGACCACCGGCCAGCAGAGCCGCCATGGCCAGCCGCAGCGCGCCGGTTCGGCCGACCACCACCGTGCCGATCGATGCGAGCACGGCGTCACACTCGCGTGCGATCGTCGAGACCCGCTCCGATTCGTCCACAGTGGACTCTGGCGTCGTCACTGTTCCTCCAGTCGTGCCAGCAGGGCCAGCAGTACGTGTGGTTCGGGCAGGGTGGCCGACGGATCGGTGAGCAGCGTGTGCCACCGGTCGCCGAGCACGGTGACGGCACGGGGGTCGGACAGGTCGAGCACGTCGGCCAGTCCCGGCCTGCGGCGCAGGCTGGACAGCGCGAGCGCCGCGAGGCGGGGCTGCACCCGGCTGCGGTACCGGCCCTGGTCGGCGACCGCGTCCTCCAGTCGGTTGGCCAGCGTGCTCGCGTCCAGGTGCGCGGCTGCCGAAGGTGGTTCGGGTGGCGCGCCCCAGGCCGGCTCGATGGCCACCGGCGTGGACAGCAGCAGGAGCAGGACGGCGGCCAGCGGCAACGCGATCAGGATCGACCAGCCAACCGGTGTGCCGACCAGTTTGACGAACGCGAAGGTGAGCACCACCCAGGTGGCCAGCGCCGACGCGATCCCCCGCAACCCGATCACGGCGTGCTCACCTCGACCTGGCCCAACGCCTCGGCGATCCGCTCCAGGGCTGCGATCGCGGCCTCGGCGTCCGCTTCGGTGACCAGGCCCGGCAGCCCGAACCTGGCCCGCTGGTACAGCCCACGCAAGGTGGCCAGGGCGACCGGGTCGACATCGTGCGCGGCGAGCACGGCACTGGTGAACTCGGTGGACGTCTGGTCCGGCCTGCGCTCGGTGCCCGAGTCGGCGGCCGCCGACTCCAGCACCAGCCATGCCTGCTGGACCGCGTCGCCGGGTGGGCCACCGTCGCGCTGCCGCAGTTGGGCCAACGCGGACCTGGTGCCCCGCAACAGAGTCTGTCCGGTCAGCCCTTCACCGCCTGCCGCCTGCTGACCATGATGGGGCCTCGGCTCCAGGCGCAGCCGCTGTCTGCGCCGCCAGCGCAGCGACGCCAGCAGCACCATGACGGCCCCCAGCCCGAACAGGAATGCGAGCATCGCCAGGATGATGCCGGTGCTCAGCCCGATGCCCACGGCCGGGTTCAGCGGGCCGGGTGCGTGGGGGAGGACCAGGTGTCTGGTCGCCTTCGGCGTGGTCGTGGGCAGCGGGTTGATGACGAGGCCACCGTCGTGCGGTACCGCGGACCGACCCCTGGTGGCCACCACGGCCACGACGAGCAGCACGCCAAGGGACAGCAGCATCGGCAGTTTCGCCCACGCCGCTGGACCCCGCACCCGACGCCCCCTACCGCCCGGCCACCACCGGACCGGGGGCGGCACTCCTGGCAGGATGCCCCATCCGGTCCGCGGTGGGACCGAATACCGTCCGGATTGATACCCGGCGGCACAGGTGGGATGCCTACGCCGCCATCGCGGCGACCACTCGGTCCAGCACGGCCAATTGAGCTGTCAACACCGACAGGGCGTCGGTGTAGCTCGTAACGGTGTCGCCGACGACCGGCCCCTCGCTGACCGGCACCAGCGGCGTGAGCTGGTTCAGTGCGGCCGTCAGCAGGTCACACGCGGCCTGGACGGATTTCCTGGCTGACTCGATCGCGGCTTTCGTCTGTTCGGCTACCTCGACACCGGCCACCGGCTACCCCCTTGCGCGCGACAAGCGGCCAGAGTAACGCGAATGAGTGGACTCGGCTACCACCTGTGATCATGATCCGGACAGTTCCCTGGCTCTGCCGAACACGTCGGCCAGCATGGCCGGGGTGAGCCTGCCGGTGAACGTGTTGTGCGGGCTCACGTGGTAGCAACCCAGTACGTGCAGGTCGGTGGGTCCGGGCAGGACGACGTGCGCGCCGTGCCCGAATACGGGCCGTGGCCTGGGGACCGGCCAGCCCGTCTCGGCCAGTGTGGCCATCAGCGCCTGCCAGCCGAACGCGCCGAGGACCACGATCACCCGCAGTGTCGGCGCGAGCAGGGTGAGTTCGCGAACGAGCCACGGGCGGCACGTGTCCCGCTCGGCCGGGGTCGGTTTGTTCTCCGGTGGCACACACCGCACGGGTGACACCATCCGAGTGGCGTACAACACCATTCCGTCATCGATGGCAGTGGAGTCCGGTTGCGACGCCAGGCCGGCGGCATACAGCGCGGCGAACAGCACGTCGCCGGAGCGGTCCCCGGTGAACATCCGGCCGGTCCGGTTCGCGCCGTGGGCCGCCGGTGCCAGGCCGACCACGGCGATCCGTGCGTCGGCCGGGCCGAAGCCGGGCACCGGCCGGCCCCAGTAGTCCTGGTCGGCGTAGGCGGCACGTTTCTCCCGCGCGACGAGTTCCCGCCACTCGACCAGCCGGGGACAGGCGCGGCAGTCCACCACCAATCGATCAAGTTCGGTGAGATCGGCCGCAGCGGCGGCCAGCGGAGGCGGATCCGGCACCCCAACACCATAGGGTGTGACCATGAGCGGCGTTGACGGGAAAGCAGAGAACGGGGCGGTGGCGGACGACCAGCCCGAACCCACGGACGACCTGGTCAGCACGACCCACGAGATGACGGCGGGCGGGCGGACGCTGCACTACACGACCACATCGGGTCGGGTGGTGCTGCGCAAGGAAATACACACCGACGGGACGTTCGACGGCCACCAGCCGAAGGCGGAGCTGTTCGTCACCGCATACACACTGGATGGCGCGGACCCGACCACGCGGCCGGTCACGTTCGCGTTCAACGGCGGCCCCGGTTCGTCCAGTGTGTGGCTGCACATGGGACTGCTCGGCCCGCGCCGGGTCGTCTCCGGTGACGTCGACGACCGCACGCCCCCGCCGTATGCGTTGGCGGACAACGACGAAACCCTGCTGGCCCAGTCGGATCTGGTGTTCATCGACCCGGTGTCCACCGGGTACTCGCGGGCGCTGAAGGGCGAAAAGCCGGGCGACTACCACGGTTACACCGGTGACATCGAGGCCGTCGGCGAGATGATCCGGCTGTGGACGTCCCGCAACGGCAGGTGGATGTCGCCGAAGTTCCTGGCCGGCGAGTCGTACGGCACGCTGCGCGCGGCCGGGCTGTCGGCGCACCTGATGGAGCGCTACGGCATGTACCTCAACGGGCTCATGCTGATCTCGTCCGTGCTGGACATGGGTACGATCGACTTCTACGAGGGCAACGACCAGCCCTACGTGTTCTACCTGCCCACGTACGCCGCTGTCGCGCACTACCACGGCAAGCACGGTGATCGGCCGCTCGCCGACGTGCTCGCCGAGGCCGAGGAGTTCGCCGAGCGCGACTACCCGTGGGCGCTGGCCAGGGGTGCCCGGCTGACCGCCGAGCAGCGGGCCGACGCCGTCACCCGGCTCGCCGCGCTGACCGGCCTGTCCGAAGACTATGTGGACAGCGTCGACCTGCGGCCGGAGCACGTCCGGTTCTTCACCGAACTGCTCCGCGACCGCCGCCAGGTGGTCGGCAGGCTGGACGCCAGGTTCACCGGCTGGGACCCGGACTCCGGGCGGGAACAGTTCGCGGAGGACGCCTCGTACTCGGTGATCCTCGGCCCGTACACCGCGGCGTTCAACCACTACGTGCGCTCGGAACTGGAGTATGCCAACGATCTGCCGTACGAGATCCTGACGTCGAGGGTGCATCCCTGGTCGTACAAGGAGTTCGAGAACGCGTCGGTCAGCGTGGTCGGCAAGCTGGCGTCGGCGATGCGGGCCAACCCGGCGATGAAGGTGTACGTGGCCTGCGGCTACCACGACGGCGCGACGCCCTACTACGCCGCCGAGCACGTGTTGGCACACCTGCCGATCCCGGCGGCGCTGCGGGACAACATCAGCGTCGAGTACTACTCGGCGGGCCACATGATGTACGTGCACGAGGAGAGCCGGGTGAGTCAGTCGGCGCACCTGGCCGCGTTCGTGGAGGCCAGCAGCTAGGCCAATGAGAGGGCGATGCCGTCCAGGATGTCGTGCTCGCTGACCACCAGGTCAGCGATGCCGGCCCTGGCGGCCACCTCCCTGGCCACGGTGCGCGTCACGAGCGCGCCACCGGCGATCACGTCCACCCGGCCCGGATGCATCGACCCGATGGCGGCCCGGTCGGCCCGCGTCATGCCGACCAGGCTCGCCGTGGTCGACTCGATCGCGGCCATCGACAGCCGCGACAGGTGCAGGACCTCGGAGTCGTACTCGGGCAGCCCCATGTGCACGGCGGACATCGTGGTGACCGTGCCCGCGACGCCGATGAACGTCCTCGCCTGCTCCAGCGGCACCGCGGCGAACGCGTCGGCCAACACGGCGGACGCCATCCGCACGGCCTGTTCGACCTCGTCGGCGGTGGGCGGGTCGGAGTGCAGGCACCGCTCGGTCACCCGCACACAGCCGACGTTCACCGACCGGGCCACCTGGACGTCGGCCTTCTTGCCGTCCCACGTGCCGAGCACCAGCTCGGTCGACCCGCCGCCGACGTCCATCACCAGGAACGGCCCGTCTTCTGGGTCCAGGTCGCCGACCGCGCCCGCGAACGACAGCCGGGCCTCCTCGTCACCGCTGATCACCTCGGCGGGCGAGCCGAGCACGTCGGCGGTCATCGAGAAGAAGTCGTCCCGGTTGCCGGCATCCCTGGTGGCCGACGTGGCCACCATGCGAGCGCGCTCGACACCCTTGCGGGCCGCGATCCCCGCGTAGTCCACCAGCGCGGCCTTCGTCCTGGCCAGCGCTTCGGGCGCGAGCATGCCGGTCGCGTCCACGCCTTGGCCGAGGCGCACGATCCGCATCTCGCGGTGCACGTCACGCAGCCAGGACGTCCCGTCGTCCCGGACGGTCACGTCGGCCACCAGCAGGCGGATCGAGTTCGTTCCACAGTCGATGGCGGCAACGCGGGCCATCCACCCTCCTCAGCACGGCGACACGACCGCCCAAGACTACGAGCCCGCGACCGCGGTCGCGGCGTCGGCCGCGTCGCCGGCCCCGGCGTCGGCAGCGGCTGATGTCGTGGTCGGCGGCGCGGGCGGGGTGGTGCAGGTCGGGTCGGTCGGCGGCGGCACGGGCGTGGTCGTGTCGGTCGGCGGTACCTGCGTGGTGTCCGTCGGGCAGGGCGGCAGGGTCGTCGTAGTGGCAAGCGGCGGTGTGGTGCTCGGGCTCGTGCTCGGCGGCGGGTTGAGCGTGTACGTGGGGCTCGGCCTGCCGCCACCCGGGCTGGTGGTGAGCGTCGGCATGCTGGTGCCGGTGGTCGAACCGGTCGAACCGCTCGGCTTGGACGTCGAGCCGGGCGGGGTCGCGCCGGCGGGCTTGCCGGTCGGGTTGCTGACGACCTGGGTACTGCCACCCTGCGGGATGACCGGGTGGCCGACCTGCCGCGGACCCTGCGGCGCCACCGGTGTCTCCGGCAGCGGGTGCACACCGCTGCGATAGGCGTTCGCCCAGACCAGCACGATCTGCACGTAGTGGTCCGAGTGGTTGTAGCTGAAGACCGCCGCGGCCTGCTGGGCAGGCTGGGACAGGTCCCGGCCACCGGCACACAGGTAGCGGCCCGCCGCGAGCGAGGCGTCGTACACGTTGTTCGGGTTGCCGCCGTTGCCCCACTGCAGCCAGGTGGAGGGCAGGAACTGCATCGGCCCGACCGCGCGCTGCCACACCGGGTCGCCGGTCCACCGGCCGCCGAGGATGGCGGGCAGTGCGGCGAAACCGTTGGAGCCGTTCAGTTCTGGGCCGAGGATCGGGCGGAACGTGGTGCCGTTCGAGTCCACTTCGCCGCCTTCGGCCTGACCGGACTCGATCTTGCCGATGCCGGCGAGCAGCCACCACGGCAGGTGGCAGTTCGGCTCGGAGACGCCGAGCACCTGCTGTGCGTGCAGGTACGCGTCCAGCACGACGCCGGGGATGCCGAGCGGACCGTTGGGCAGGTTGGCCGGCTGGCCGTTCGAGCCGGTGCTCAGCCCCTGGCTCAGCGCCGTGGAGTTGCCGGCGTTGTGGACCAGCTGCGGAGACAGCGTCGTGTCGTGCGGAGTGGCACCGGTGGCGCCGAGCGCGGCCGGCACCGAGGAGTCGCCCTGCGGTCCGTTGGACCGCGGCACGTTCAGCGGACCCTGGTCAGCGGCGGTCACGAAGTTCACGGCCACATCGGCGGACAGCGCGGCGGGCAAGGTCACCAGTGCGCTGGCGAGCATCGCCATGGTCCGACGTCGGCGGCGGGTGCCCGGTTGCCTTTTGCCGGTCTGCCGCCTCTTGGTCGGTCCCACCACGAAACCACCTTCCTCGTCCGCTGACCGGGTCCCCGGGTTCCCCAGCTTGCCCTCTCCCGAGCCCGATGTCATGCCATCGAGCGGCTTGGACCACAAATGGCTACCTGTTGCTCATCCTTACGCAGCAGTTCTTGCCATCAGTTTGCCTAGCGCGTCACAAAGGTGGACGAAAAGTTCATCTGTTAACCGAGTGTCTTCGTTACGCATTCGCCGCTCGGCCAGGACTCACGCACCAGTGTCAGCGTCTCATCCCCTAGTGGATTCACGCCTGGTCCGGCGGCCAACGAGTGGGCGAGCAGGGCGTGCAGACACTTCACGCGTTCCGGCATGCCGCCCGCGGTCACCTGGGTACCCAGCGGCTCGATCGCGTCCCGCTCGGCGAGGTAGCCGTCGTGCGCCCGCTGGTAGGCTGCGGCGAGGTCGGGATCGGTGGCCAGGCGGGCGGTCATCTCCCGCATCACGCCGGCCGCCTCCAGCGTGCTGACCAGCGAGGACAGCCGTGGACAGGTCAGGTAGTAGAGGGTGGGGAACGGCGTGCCGTCGGGCAGCCGAGGACTGGTGGCCACGACCGACGGATGGCCGCTCGGACACCGCGCCACGACGGCGAGCATGCCGCGCGGCGCCCGGCCCAGTTGGGCGGCCACGGCGGCGACATCGGCCTCGGTGGCGGGCGGACAGTCGGCGATCACGCGGACACCCCCATTTTGGTGGTGTACACGAGGATCATCCGGGGGTGCCGACAATCGAATTCCACAGTGTTTGATACCAGCTCGTGCTCGGCTGCTTTTTCGTGCCGTGCGTAGTGCCTGGTGTCGGCGCGTTACCGGGCAACTGCACCACGTACGGCGTCTCTCCGGGCAGCACGAAATGCAGCCGTGTTCGGGCCTCGGCCTCCACCTGCGCCGGATCGGACAGCTGTTGCTCGCGCTTCTCCAACTGGCTCCGCTGGGCCCGCAGCACCTGCTGCTGCCGCAACTGGGCCTGGAGGTCGTCGCGCTGCGAGAGGTACGTGTGCAGCGGCACCGCGATGCTCAGCGCCAGCCCACAGACGACCAGCGCGAGCAGTGCCGCCCGCCGGGTGGTGAGCTTGCCGAGCACCGGTCCGAAGACCCGACCGGCCCACGCGCGCCGGGCCGGCCGAGGGCCACCACGGCCCCGGGTGGCCCGGCGGACGTACTCGTCTGCGGCTTCGTCGGACGGCTCCGCTGAGCCGGTGGCGATCAGCCGGTCGGCCGGCCTGCTGCGGACGCGGTCGGTGCGACGGCTCGGCGAACCACCGGAGGGTTCCCCCCGGCGGCGACGCCGCTCCTGCTCCCGACCTGTCATCGGCCTACGTCAGTCCTCCGTCGAATACCTGGGAAACGCCAGGTCACCGGCGTACCGGGCGGCGTCGCCGAGCGACTCCTCGATCCGCAGCAGCTGGTTGTACTTGGCCACCCGCTCGCTGCGCGCCGGGGCGCCGCACTTGATCTGGCCGGCTCCGGTGGCGACGACCAGGTCGGCGATGGTGGTGTCCTCGGTCTCGCCGGAGCGGTGGCTGATCATGCAACGGTAGCCGCAGGTGTGCGCGAGAGTGACCGCGTCCAGCGTTTCGGACAGTGTGCCGATCTGGTTGACCTTCACCAGCAGCGCGTTCGCCGCGCGGCGGGCGATGCCCTCCTCCAGCCGCTCGGGGTTGGTGACGAACAGGTCGTCGCCGACCACCTGCACGCGCTCACCCAGGGCGTTGGTGAGCTGCACCCAGCCGTCCCAGTCGTCCTCGCCCAGCGGGTCCTCGATCGACACCAGCGGGTAGGCGTCCACCAGTTCGCTGTAGTAGGACGTCAGCTGCTCGGCGCTGCGCTTGGTGCCCTCGAAGGTGTAGGCGCCGTCGGAGTGGAACTCCGTGGCCGCCACGTCCAGGGCCAGCGCGACGTCCCGGCCCAACTGGTAGCCGGCCTTCTCGATGGCGACGGCGATCAGGTCGAGTGCTTCCCGGTTACTGGACAGGCTGGGCGCGAAGCCACCCTCGTCACCGAGACCGCTGCCCAGGCCCTTGCCCATGAGCACGGACTTCAGGGCGTGGTACACCTCGGCGCCCCACCGCAGGGCCTCCCGGAAGCTCTCCGCGCCGATCGGCGCGATCATGAACTCCTGGATGTCCACGTCGGTGTCGGCGTGC
>DASUJK010000097.1:0-3815 GCA_036279295.1 Pseudonocardiaceae bacterium
GCGCGCGTGGCAGGGTACCTGCCACGCGCGCCCCGGGGGTTTTGAAAGATCAGCCCTTGGGCTGCGACGGCGACGTGATCTTGATCGTGCCGGAGATGATGTCCTGCTTGATCTGGTCCAGCTCCGACTTCAGAGCGGGGTCCACCTTGGAGTCGAAGTCGTGGAACGGCGACAGGCCGACACCACCGTTGGCCAGGGTGCCGATGTAGTCGCTGGTCGCGAACGTGCCACCGGACGAGTCCGTGACCGCCTTCTGCACCGCGTTGTCGACATTCTTGAACGCGGTGGACAGGAAGACACTGGAGTACTGCGGAGCCGAGACAACACCGTCGGAGTCCACCCAGATGATGACGGCCTTGCCGCCGGACGCCTGCGCGGCACCCGCCGAACCAAGACCCGTGCCACCGGCCACCGGGAAGATGACGTCAGCACCCTGCTGGATGAAGTTGTTCGCCAGCTGCTGGCCCTGGCTCTGGTCGGTGAACGAACCGGCGAACGAGCCGTTCTGCGCCTTCTCACTCCAGCCAAGGACCTGGACGTTCTTGCCCTTCTTGGAGTTGAAGTACTGCACGCCCTCCCAGAAGCCGTCCATGTAGATCGTCACCGGCGGGATCTTCAGGCCGCCGTAGGTGGCCACCTTGCCGGTCTTGGAGTAGCCGGCAGCCAGGTAACCGGCGAGGAAGCCGGCCTGCGCGGTGTTGAACTGCAAGCCCTGCACGTTGGTGCCATTGCCGTTGGAGTCGACGATGGCGAAGTGCTGGTTGGGCGTCTTCTTGCTGGCGTCGGTGGTGGCCTGACCCATGAGGCCGCCGACCGTGACCACCAGGTTGCACTTCTGGCTGACCAGTTGGCTGATGTTCGGGGCGTAGTCGCTCTCCGACTTGGACTGCACGTAGCGGACCTTCGCCTTGCCGGCCTTGTTGGCGGCCTGCATGCCCGCCCAGGCGGAAGCGTTGAACGACCGGTCGTCGATGCCACCGGTGTCGGTAACCATGCAAGCCTGGAAAGTCGGACCGGACGCTGTGGTCGTGGTGGGCTTCGACCCGCACGCACCCAGCACCAAGCCGAGCGTGATCACACCCGCGACCACGACTGTCCCTCGAACGCGGCGCAAGGCGTTCTCCCTTCTCGTGTGGTTCGGCGGTGACAGGTCGTCACCGGCCTCCCCAGACCGATCTACACCGAGCCGACGTTGGCCGGTGGTGTCATTCGCGAGACGGTACCTCTGACAGTGTTGGTCTCGAGACGGCGAACCAGCCGCGTGACCGAATCGTGGCCGAGTCAATGACACGATCCGGTGACATAGAGTCATCCTGACCGTGGCTTCACCGGCGGTGGGCGTGCACCTGTCGGAGGTGCTGCCGGTGGTGCTGTCGGTGGTCCCGTCGGCTTCGGTCTCGCCGGGCTGTCGCCACGCACGGTAATGCTCGTCGACGCCTGCTTCTTGATGAAAGAAAGTCCGTGCTCCGCCTCTCTCCTGCGAACTGTCGACATTCCACTTTCGCGAACTGCTAATCATCTCCCCGACGGTCAGAATTCTCGGAGCCGTCACGTCCTTTCCGATAGGCCGCAATTCCGGTTGGCTGCGACTGGTTCGGACAGGCGGGTGAACTCTGATCCAACCTCCGGAACGACTCCGACACACGGCCGAAACCCGGCACACTGTGCACCGTGCCGACCGACTTGAACAGCAATACCGATCAGACACTCAGCCAACGGATTGCCAGCGAGCTTCGTACGGCGATCCATTGTGGTGACTACCTGCCCGGCCACCGGTTGCCCAGCAGTCGGGTGTTGATGCGGAGGTACGGCGTGGCCCGACAGACCGTGCAGAATGCGTTCGACATCCTGCGCGGCGAAGGGCTGACCGTCACCCGTGCCGGTGCCGGCACATTTGTGCGCGACAGACCCTCGGTCCTCCAGCTGGCCCGCAATCGGCTGGAACGGTCGGTCAGGGTCACCGGCCGCGACCCGGTGGCGACGGATGCCCTGACCAGCGGTGCCGTCGCCGGCAGTACCGCGGCGACTCGCACCGAACCCGCCGACGAACACAGCGCCGACGCCCTCGGCCTGCTGCCCGGCGAGGAACTGCTCGTCCAGGAACGGATCATGCATGCCAACGGCGAACCAGTTCAGCTGGCAACTTCCCGGCTGCCGAAGAAGCTGGCCACCGCCGCCGTGAGCAGGACGACAACAGGCACCCCGACCGAGTCGATCAACGGCGAAGCGATCCACAGCCAGGCAATCCACAGTCACGCGATCAACGGCGAGGCCGACAACCCGGCGGCGCCGGCCATGAGCCCGGCCGGTCTGGCGACCAGCGCTGCCAACGACCACACCGACGGGGTTCCGACCGCAGCCGCCCACGAAGCTTGCGCGCCTGCCAGCACCGCCAGCCGCCCCACCGGCGCCGACGCCGCGCCGCCAGACGCCGACCCAGACCCTGGTCTTGGTCTTCGCAGTGGCCCTGACAACGGCAACGGCAACGGCAACGGCAACGGCAACGGCAACGGCAACGGCAACGGCAACGGCAACGCTGACAGCTTCGACGGCCCCTTGGTAGACGCGAGCTACGTGCTCGACCACTTTGTCGAGTACGTCTCCACCCGGCCGGCCAAGCCCGCCGAGGCGACCAGCCTGATGCTGGCCACAGGCGCGCCCGTCCTCTGTGTCACGCGGATCGCCTTTGACCAACGTGGCACGGCGGTGGAGCTGAACGACATGGTGCTCTCCGGCGAGCGGTACCAGCTCGTCTACGAACTCCACGCCGACTGACCCTGGTGATCAGCGCCGATCACCAGAACCAGCACGTCCTGGCCGCGAACCGTGTACACCACCTGGTGGTCGCCGACCCGCAGCCGCAGTGCTCCGGGTAGCCCGGCCAGCGCCACAGACCCACCCGGCTGGGCAGCCAGGCCGTCGATGGCTCGTTGCAGGCGACGTCGAACCTGCTTGTCGAGGCCGAGCAGCGTTGCGCGGGCGTCGGGCCGGAGGTGGATGCGGTAACCACTCATCGGTTGTCGGCCACCTCCAATTCCGCCACCACGTGCTCCCACGGGATCGGGGGCCCGTCGGAGTCCATGGCCGCGCGGGCCCGGCTGCTCCAGTAGGCGTCCTCGGAGCACGCCAACTGTTCGGCAGCGGCAGGCGGCACGAGCGCGGCGAGCCGCTTGCCGTAACGCGTGAGATAGATGGTGCCGCCGTCGCGGAGTTCGTCGAGTAACTCGGGCAGGTGGGCGCGGGCATGCGACACCGTCACCTCGATGTGCAGCTCCTGTGAGCGGAAGCTGACATCAATGTCCGGGGGGCGTGGCGATTCGCTGCTCATGACACCAACGTACAACTTGTACGTGTTGTACAACATGACACGAACGGGTGGATCAGGCCGAGGTGGACACCCCAGCCGCGGCTGAAGCGCGCCGAGCCGCCAGCACACCGCGCACGCCGATCACCCCGATCGCCGTGCCGAACGCCAGCGACACCACCGTCAACACGAGGTGGACCAGGAAGAACGCGGTCGGCGAGCCGGCGTGGAACGCACGCGGATCACCGGCGATGTTGCGCAGGAAGACCGGCCAGATGATCCAGGACCACACGCCGAACGCGAGCAGGAACCACGAAACCGCAGGAGAGAGCCTCACCTGGGCAGTATGAACCGGGCACGGCAGTGGTCGAACCGCGGCAGTCCGCCACCCCGAGCAGGCCAGGGCAGTCCGCCACCCGAGCAAACCCAAAGTCAGCCCGGCCGACCGAGCTGAACTGTGCACGACAACCCAAGGGCCGAACGCTCACCTGAGCTGGGCTCATCGGACAAG
>DASUJK010000098.1:0-4928 GCA_036279295.1 Pseudonocardiaceae bacterium
CCCGCACCCCTGGCAGCCGAAGAAGGGCAGCTTCTCCACCGAGGGCAACGACCTGGGCGTGCCCGCGCGGGTGTTCCCGCAATGGCTGCGCTGCACCGGTTGCGACATGCTCGGCACGGTGTCCCAGTTCACCTACACCAACACTCACCCGTTCCGCACCGACCTGGCCTGCTTCGAGCACGCCAAGTGCACCGGTCGGGCCGGCAACCGCGCCCGCAAGCCAGCCCGAAGGACTGCGGTACCCGCCCGGTACCTGCTGGCCTGCGTGGACGGCCACCTCGACGAGTTCCCCTACGACGAGTGGGTGCATCACTGGCAGCCCTGCCCCCAAGCCGAGTTCCCCGCGTTGAAGATGGTCGACCGCACCGCCGGCAAGGGCGCCTCCGCCATCATCGCCTGTGAGTCGTGCGGCGCCCGGCGCGGGATGAACGAGGCCCAGGGCGAAGCCGGCAAGAGCAAGCTGCCACTTTGCCGTGGCCGCCATCCCCACCTCGACGCCTTCGAACCACGCGGGTGCCGCAATGAGGTGCGGCTCATCCTGGTAGGCGCGTCGAACCTGTGGTTCCCCGCGACACAATCGATCATCGTGATGCCCGAGTCAGCGCAGGAGGAAGCCGGCGACCTCGCCGCGCGCATCCGCGTGGCGCTGGGCGAGAAACTCACCAAGTACGCACACGACTTGGACACACTGCGCGACGTGCTCGACGGCAAGGTCGACGTCGCCGAAGTCTCGGACGACAAGCTGGCGCAGGCCGTCGCAGCCGCTTTGCAGCCGTCGGAATCGGCGGAGGAACTGGACACGTGGCGCGAGAACTGGGATCCGGTGGATCTGCTGGTACCCGAATGGCAATACCTGCTGAAGGACCCGCTCGGGCTGCGGCACGAGGACGAGGTGAGCGGCCTGACGCTGTCCTGGCGGGAGCGCGGTCCGGGACTGCGGCCCGAGATCACCCGTGTGTTGGCTGTCGAACGGCTGCGCAAGGTCAACGCGCTGATCGGATTCACCCGCATTGACGATATGGACCGGGTGGGTGACCTGTCCCGCCGCCTGGCTCCGCTGACCCGAGCGGATCGACCGGCCTGGACCGTTGCGACGGAGGATCGTGGGGAAGGCATTTACCTCCAACTCGACGAAACCATCGTGTCGGCCTGGGAAACACGGATCGAAGACACAGCCACGTGGCGTGCTCACCGCGACGCGCACTGGCGCAACTTCTACCGTCGCTTCTCCGACACGGCGGAGGCCGTCGACCCGGATTCCCGGCTCCGCCCGCCGCGCTACTGGCTGATCCACACCCTCGCGCATGTGCTGATCCGGGAGTTGGCCATGACGTGCGGCTACTCCGCGGCAAGCCTGAGCGAACGGCTCTACGCCTGGCCGGCCTCCAGTGCCCGCGAAGCGGCGGCCGGGCTACTCATCTGCACGACCGCCTCCGACAGCGACGGCACGCTGGGCGGCCTGGTGCAGTTGAGCGAACCCGATCGACTCGAACGCGTTGTGTCTAGCGCGTTGTACCGAGCCACCCGCTGCTCCTCGGATCCGATCTGCGCGATGCGTACCCCGGCCGACCCGGAGGACTTCCTCCACGGGGCCGCCTGCCACTGCTGTGTCATGGCGTCGGAAACCTCGTGCGAGCGGGCCAACCGGTTCCTGGACCGACGCTTCCTCGTCGACCTCCCTGGGAGCGATCTTGGGTTCTTCGGACACGCCGATTGACCCCGCTGCCGCTCGGGCACTGGGCGAGCGGCTCACCGGAACCGAGGCCGGCCTGATCGCCGACCGCCTCGCCAACGGCGACACCCTCACCAGCGCGCTGCGGGCCGTCGCGCCCGGACACCGCGCAGCGGTCCGGGCGCTGCTGGCTGAGGGCTCCCGATCGTCCTGCGTTGCCGTCCTGCGGGCCATCGAAGGCGCCCGCTCCACCCCGACCTCGGCGACGCCCCTGTGGACCATGCCCGGACACCTTGCCCGCAGTGGGCCACTCACCGCATCCGTACCGCACCTCGTGGACAGCGCACGGCAGTCCATCACCTGCTCCACCTTCAACTTCCAGCGTTCCTCGGGTCTATGGCCGGCCCTGCGGCTGGCTGCCCAGCGGCCAGGGTCGGAGGTGCGGGTGTACCTCGACGCGACAGCCGCAGGCCGAGGAGCACCGACCGCGTCAGAAGTTGCTACGCACCTTCGACCCGCGATCGTCTTGCGTACGAAGGACTTCGACGGCGCGGACGTGCGCAACCACGCGAAGTTCCTCGCCATCGACCACCGATTCCTACTGGTGACCAGCGCGAACTACTCGTGGAGCGCAGAATACGGCAACGTCGAATTCGGCGTGCTCATCGACGACCGGAACCTCGCCGAGGCCGTAGAGCACGAACTGCGGGACGCTGAACCGATGCTCTACGAGCGGGTTCCGTCTGTTTGACGAGGCCGATCTGCGCCACCGGGTGTTCACCAGACCTTGGGGGAAATTGAGGCAAAAGTACTGCTAACGTCGGAGCAGCTTCCGGAGCCACGCGAAGGGTCTACGCCGATCTTCGTCGAAGGTTTCAGCAAGTCAGCCGCATTGCGAAGGCGGTAGCCGCCACGATCATCTGAAATGATCGAAAGTCGCGGGCACCCGTGTGGCCGGCACGCTGCCAAGTCCGAGCCTACGAGCCACGCGGACGGACAATGTCGGGTTAGCCTCCACTCGGAATGAACGGTTGCCGCCGATGACGCTGCTGCGCTTCACCCAGGTGGTGAGCTGACAACTCGTCGAACGCGAGTGCATCACCATCAGGCTGCGTGCTGGGCCGTCGACTTTCAGCCGCCTTCCACTGCTCACCGGGCTCAGGTTGGTCCAGAGGAATCCATACCCCTAGCTGCGAGATCAGGCCACCATCGGCAAGATCTTGAACGCCTCCATCTCACATATAGAAGGCGTACCGCCCCTGCGGCCGATCCTGTGGGCTGAGGTGGCGCAGGATCTGCCCCACCCGGTCCGCGGTGCGCAGGGTGATGGGTTGCCGTCCGTCGAGCTGAGTCTGGTTCCAGTTCATCTTCGTCAGCGCGAGCAACTCCCCGGCAAGGTGTTCCGGGCTGGACTCGGTCTCGATCATGCGGAACGGCAGCGGCGTGGGGATGTACATGCCGGGGTAGGTGCCATAGAAGGGGACGCTGCCGCGGGTGTACAGGACGTGGTGGAGGGCGTCGAGGCTGAACAGGGTGCCGCGCAGGGGTGGGTGCGCGGCGGGGCGGAACAGCCGCACGGGGTCGTGGGCGGGGAACCAGAGCAGTTCCACGGTGTCGATGTTGGCGTCGTCGGCGGCGGCGCGGAAGCCGGCGGTCTCCTCCGGGGTGTAGGAGGAGGTCTTGTGCAGCACGACTCGCGCGGGGAGGTGGCGGTGCTCCGCGCGGTAGCGGCCGAGGGCGTCGGTCAGGAGGGCGTGGGCATCGTTTTCGGCGAGGTGGGGTTGTTTGTCGTGGTGGGAGACCTTGGCCGGGGCTCCTCGGACGATGACGCCGTCGCCGCGCTGGTTGAACACCTGGGCGACACTGGTTTCGAGGGTGGTGTGGTCGCCACTTCGGTAGAAGGTGACGCCGACGTAGCAGCTGTCGAGGTCGGTGGACTCACGCGGCAGGCGCCAGGGCACGCCGCCGGCCTTGTAGTAGAGGGCGGTGTGCAGGTTCCACGCCCGCGTGGCCAGGTCCTGCAGACGGGGTTTGTCTCCGCCGGGCGGGACAAAGCTCGGATCCCAGGTGCTGCGCCGAATGATCTGGATGGGGCGGCTGTAGCGCATGGCCACGGCCTTGAGCACGGCACGGAAGTCGTCCACAGGTTCAGCGGGCCGGATCTTTTTCCACGGGGCGTCCGGATCGACCTGGGGAGCGGGACGTTCGGGGAGATGCTCGGGCCGGGCGATGAGCACGACATCGCAGCCGGGCTCCTCATCGAGCACCTCGAGTTCGGCAGCGTAGAGCTCTACTGCGGCCTTGACCGCGGCTTGCGGCGCGAGATCGGTCAACCGCTGGAGGTCGCGATCGTGGATCGGTCGCTCCAGGCGTGAGTCCCACACCAGGGTGGAGCGGAACCCGGCGCTGGTGTCGAAGCCGGGAAACGGCACGAACAGCCGACCCAGCCTGCTGTCTTTGGCGGTGATGGGCTGACGGCAGGTGTCGAGCCAGCGCCGCAGGCCCTGAATGGATGAGGGTGTGCCCACGATGCCGACCCGGATGGTGCGCACTGCCGTGTTCGTGGCATCGGCAGGCCCGTAGTCGGTGATGCCGTGGCGCGGGTCGATGTGGCGGGTGCCGCCGCTGAACTCCAGCGGGGGTTCGTCCAGGACGGTCAGCTTCACGGCTGCACCTCGAACAGGGCCAGCTCGTCGTTGATCGGCTCATCGGCCTCGGTGGCGCCGTCGGCGTCGTCCGCGGTGTCGGTGTCCGCGTTGCGGGGATCGGCCTGCCACGCGGCGTCGTTGATGGCGCGGTCGGCGGTGTAGGTCACCAGGTCGCCGTAGGACAGGATGGTTTCGTGGGGATCGAGGACTCCGTCCTCGCCATGCAGGTAGGTGGCCCACATGCGGGTCTGGCCGTGGACAGCGGGGTTCCGGTCGAGTCGCTTGATGCCGGCAAGGTGCTCCGACAGGAACAGCGAGTCGCGGTACCCGTCGCGGGTGTAGTGGAAGGTCGGGGTCAGGGCGCAGTACCACTGGCCGTCCAGCGGCAGGAACTGCCACTCCAGCGCGGCGTGCTTGTAGTAGCCGACCTGGTCGGGCTTGTTCTTCTTGAGCTTCGGGTGGAACACCAGCCGTTGCCTCCCGCTTGCTCCGCGGATGTGGCGTGGCTTCAGGTCAGGGGTGGCGCGGAAGTAGACGATCTTGCGTCCACCGTGCCAGGCGCAGTCGGTGTTGACGTCGCGTTGCAGCGCGTAGTTGAGCAGTTGCAC
>DASUJK010000099.1:0-20985 GCA_036279295.1 Pseudonocardiaceae bacterium
ACAGGGCAACGCCCGGTCCGCATGCGGACCGGGCGTTGCCCTGTCCTGCTTACGGCAGGATCCAGGACTGGTTCGTGCCACCGGTGCAGTCCCAGATCTGCAACGGGGTGCCGTCGGCCGAGCTGGGGCCGGTCGCGTCCAGGCAGCGCCCGGACTCGGGATTGACCAGCTGGTTGCTCGCGGTGTGCTGCCACACCTGGGCGCCGGTGCCGTTGCAGTCGAACAGCTGCACCTTGGTGCCGTTCACGGTGCCGGCCGCGGTCACGTCCATGCACTTGCCCAGCGCCTGCAGTGTGCCGTTGGTGGCCACGGTCCAGTTCTGCGCGTTGGTGCCGTTGCAGGTGAACAGGTCCACCTTGGTGCCGTTGACCGTGCTCGCGCCTGCCACGTCGACACACTTGCCGGCCAGTCCGGTGATCTCGCCGGTCGTCCCCGTGCCACCGCCACCGCCCGCCGGTGCGCCGGTGATCTTGGTGAACGTGCGGGTGTAGGCGTAGCCGAGCGGCTTGTCGTAGAAGTCGACCTCCCAGAAGGACATTTCGGCGACCCCGTTGGTGGCGGCGAAACTCTCCAGGGTGGCCGCGTTGGCCTGGCTGAAGAACTCGTTGTCGTCGTTCTGCCCTGCGATCGGCGTGAGCCCGAGCCGGTTGTAGGCCGCCGCGGTGCTGATGCCGTAGAGGCCGGCCAGCTGGCTCGCCGAGTCCTGGGCGGCGGACAGTGCGTCGTTGAGCGCGTTCTGGCCGTTGCCGAAGTCCATCGTCATGATGTTGACGACGCTGACCTTGACGCCCTTGGCCTTGGCGTCGGACAGCAGGCTCATCTCCTGGCCGGGCAGCCCGGTCGGAGCCACCGCCAGGGTGAAGTCGACCTGCACGTTCGGGTTCTGCGCCTGGAGCGCGGCCAGTGCCGAGTCACGGCGCGCGGTGGACGCGGTGTCGGACAGGACACCGCCCTCGATGTCGAAGTCGAGCCGGTTCACGCCGTAGGTGTTGACGACGTCGGCGTAGGCGGCGGTGAGGCTGCTGGTGGTGGTGCAGGTCTGGGCCAGCTCGCCGCCTGCCGCGCCACCGAAGGAGATGGCCACGTTGCCGCCGGCTGCCTGCAACGCGGAGATCTGCGGGGCGAACGCGCCCACCGCGTCACCGCCGTCCTCCCATTCCGCGGTGCAGCCGGAGCGGGGCGTGAGGAACGCCAGTGTGTAGAACTTGTTGCCGGTGGCGGCCATGTCGGCGGCCATGTCGCCCGCGTCGGCGTCGCTGATCTGCAGGTAGGGGGCCGCGTAGTGAGCCGGGAAGGCCGCACCTGCCGCGCTGGCGGGCTGGCTGGTGGCGACCAGCGCCGCGCCCGCGACGAGAGGTAACGCCGCAGCCAGGAGCGCACTGGTTCTGGACATGCGCATCGTTGTGTTTCTCCTGTTTTGTTCGGCCGGTTGGCGTCGGGCCAGTCGATTCGTCGACGGGCATGACAAATGGTCGTGGTGGTTTTTCACATGCCGTGTGGCATGTGATACAAGACTTAATCTCCGTTGTAAATAAAGTTATACCGGTCGCTCGGTGACATGGCAATGGTCTGTCGATACACGGTTGACCGGAGTGGAAAAGAATGCGGACCAGTAGCCTTTCTGGTCCGTGCTGCGAACTGTCGGCGACCATTGTTGACCGAACTTCACAATTACTGTGAACCGCGTCCGGGCCTGCGGTGTCGGACTCGCCCGGACACGCACGGTGACGAGCTGTCACACCTGGTGGCGGAGTTGTGACCGGTAGGCAATCTGGTCAAGTCGGACGAAGCGGTGCAATATGATCCGACTGGGTCCGATGTCACCCGCACGTAGGCCGGAAACTTGTCGACACGGCCGCAATGATGCAGAGTTCTCATTCCCTCCCGGGCTTGGCTGGGACACACTACGGCGGCGGGTCACGCCGCACGGTGGCCCGCTTTGCCGTGACAATTGAGGAGCGCATTGTGCGTTTAGCTCGGTCCGTGGCCGCCATCGCGGTCGCGCTCGCCGTGACAACGGCTGGTTTCGGCATCGAGGCCGGCAGCGCCCAGGCGGCACCGATGCCCTCCAGCAACGGAGTGAGTTCCGCTGGTGTCGGCGCGAAGACCGTGCCGGCGAAGATCCTGCCGAATTCGGTACACACACACGCGCAGACCGCCGCCGGTGCTGCCGCGACACTGGGCAGCACCAACTGGTCCGGTTATGTCGCCCTCGGCGACACGTACACCAGCGTCACTTCCAATTGGATCCAACCGACACTGACCTGTACGACAAAAGGCATCGTGTCCTTCTGGGTCGGCCTGGACGGCTGGAACGACGGCACCGTCGAGCAGACCGGCACCGGCGCCGACTGCCGGACCGGCTCGCCGCAGTACTACGCGTGGTGGGAGACGTTCCCCACGAACAGCCAGCAGACCTACGCCGCGGTGCCCGTGGTGCCCGGTGACCAGATCTCGGCGACGGTCGGCTTCACCGGCGGTCAGTACAGCCTGACGCTGACCGACAGCACCCAGGACTGGACCCGGACCACCGTGGCCGACCCGCCGGCCGGGGCCACGAACGCCAGCGCCGAGGTGGTCGCCGAGGCAGCCAGCCTGAACAACACGGTGACCCAGGTGGCCGACTTCGGCACCGCGTCGTTCACCGGTTCCACGATCAACGGGCAGCCCCTGGCCGACGCCGGGGCATCGCCGATCGACATGTTCAACAACAGCGGCTCGATCATCGCGAACACCGCGGCGCTCGACGCGGACGGCGACTTCGCCGTCACCTACACCGGCGGCATAGCGGCGCACGCCGCGTTCCAGGCTGCCGACGGCACGGTGCACAACTACGCGTCGGGCGGTGACGTGCCGCTCAAGCAGGTCATGATGGCCGGCACCAGCCCGAGCGTCGCGCCGATCGCGGGTGGCATGGAGACCGCGTACCAGGGCACCAACGGATTCCTCATCGTCACCGGCCCGAGTGGCACCAAGAACACGTTCCTGGGCATGATGGCCGGCACCAGTCCCAGCATCACCGCGTTGACCGGCGGCGGCTTCATGGTCGCGTTCCAGGCCAACACCGGGTCGCTGTGGACCTACACCTCCTCGTCCGGCGCGGCGAACAACCTCGCGCTCGGCATGAATCCGGACTCCAGCCCGAGCATCACGCAGTTGGCCAGCGGCAGCTCGGAGATCGCGTTCGAGGCCAACACGTCGGCGCTGTGGGTGTACGCGGGTTCGACCACCGCGGCGCGCTCGCTCAAGCTGGGCATGGCCAGCGGCACCAGCCCCAGCCTGACCGCGCTGCCGACCAGCGGCTTCATGATCGCGTTCCAGGCCAACACCGGCATCCTGTGGACGTTCACGACGTCGGCAGGCGGGTCCAACCGAGGCCTGGGCATGGCGACCGGCACCAGCCCCAGTATCTCGACGTCGGGCGGCGGCTGGGGCGTCGCCTTCCAGGCCAACACCGGGATGCTGTGGACCGTGACCTCGGCCGCGGTGGCCGGCAGGAACCTGAGCCGCACCATGGCCGCCGGTACCAGCCCGGCGATCGTCGGCGTGGCAGGTGGCTACGAGACGGCCTACCAGGCCGACACCGGCGCCTTCCTGGTGACCGGCGCTGCCGGCGACGTCGACCCGCAGCAGCCCGCGTTGCCCGGGACCAGCCCGGACATCGCGCCCTGAGCACAGCTGTGACACCCCCGGTCGCTACCGAGCGGTTCGGCCGGCCGGGGGTACGATCCCGCCGATGAGTCGCCCAGGTCGTTCCGTCAACGGTGCGCGAGAACTGGCGCCCGACCAGCATCCAGTCGGGCTCGTGGCGGGCACGGTGGCCGCCAGCCCGCTGACGTTCTCGGTCGCGGTCGCACCCGACCAGTTCCTCCAACTCGACGACGTCGTGGTCACGCGGCGACCGCTGCCGGACGGCAGGTCGGTCGCGATCGCGGGTGTGGTGACCGACATCGAGGCGGCGCACGAGGGCGCCCGGTTCCCGTCCGACGTGTTCCTCATCGACCAGGGCTCGCTGCCCGCCGAGGTCAGTGAGGTCGCCGAGGTGACCGTGACCAGGGTCGAGCCGGAGGTCTACGTGCCGCCCCGGCCGGGCACCAGAGTGGACCGGGCGGTCGGCGCCGAGCGGGACAGCGCGCTGTACTTCGACACGATGGCCGACGCCAAGGTGCCGGTCGGACTGGGTCGCGACGGTCAGCCGGTGTTCCTGAACTTCGAGTTCGTGGACGGCACCCGGGGTGGCCACGTCTCCATTTCCGGTGTGTCCGGCATCGCGACGAAAACGTCCTTCGCGACGTTCATGCTGCACTCGATCTTCCATTCCGGTGTGCTGCACGGCGAGGCGCACAACACCAAGGCGCTGATCTTCAGCGTCAAGGGTGAGGATCTGCTGTTCCTGGACTACGCCAACAGCAGGCTCACCGAGGAACAGCGCGCGAAATACGGGCGACTGGGCCTGCCGGCCACGCCGTTCGGCAATGTCCAGGTGTTCGCGCCGCCCCGGCCGGGCGATCTGAGCGGCACGCCGGACGTGCGGGCGCGGGACAAGGCGGTCAGCCCGTTCTACTGGACGCTGGCCGAGTTCTGCGAGCAGGAACTGCTCACCTTCGTGTTCGCCGACGGCGAGGACGAGCGCAGCCAGTACACGATGCTGATCGGGCAGGTCGCCGCCCGGCTCAAGCGGGACGCGATCAAGGCAGGTGACGACGGAGCCGTCACGATCGCCAACGTGGCCGCCGCCAACGGCGGTCCGCTGCGCACGTTCGAGCAGCTCGTCGGCCTGATCGAGGACGAACTCGGCGACGAGGAGACCCGCCGGGACTGGGTGGCCGGCAGCACGTCCACCGGCAGCGTGAACGCGTTCCTGCGCAGGCTGCGCTCCGCGGTGCGGCCGCTGTCCGCGCTGGTCCGCGGCGACCTGCGGCACCGCACCGACCACTCGCTGACCACGTCCAAGGCCCAGGTCACCGTGATCGACCTGCACAACCTGCCCGACCGGGCGCAGCGGTTCGTCGTCGGTGTGACGCTGCGCCAGGAGTTCCGCCGCAAGGAACAGCAGGGCTCCGCTCGACCGCTGATGTTCGTCGTGCTGGACGAGCTGAACAAGTACGCGCCCCGGGACGGCGACAGCCCGATCAAGCAGATCCTGCTGGACGTCGCCGAACGCGGCCGGTCGCTCGGCGTGATCCTGATCGGCGCCCAGCAGACCGCGAGCGAGGTGGAGCGGCGGATCGTGGCGAACTGCTCGATCCGGGTGGCCGGCAGGCTGGACTCTGCCGAGGCGGCCCGGCCGGAGTACGGCTATCTGCCGCCCGCCCAGCGACAGCGTGCCACGCTGGCCAAGCCGGGCACCATGTTCGTCGCCCAGCCCGACATCCCGGTACCGCTGTCCATCGAGTTCCCGTTCCCGGCGTGGGCGACCCGGCCCGGCGAGAAGGGCACGTGGCACGGCGTGGACACCGGCCCCGCCGTGCCGGACGACCCGTTCGCCACCATTCCCGACGACGATCCGCCCCCGTTCTGAGGCTGCCGCGATGAAGATCCTGCACACCGCCGACTGGCATGTCGGCAAGGTGCTGAAGAACCAGCCCAGGTTCGACGAACACCAGGCCGTGCTGCGTGACCTGGTGCGCATGGCGAACGCCGAGGACGTCGACCTCGTCGTCGTGGCCGGCGACCTGTTCGAGACGACAACGCCCACCCCGCAGGCGCAGAGCCTGGTGATGCGCACGCTGCTCGCGCTGCGCGCCGATGGCCGGCACGTCGTGGTGCTGGCCGGCAATCACGACAACCAGCGGCTGATCGGTGAGGTCTACCGGCCGGTGCTCGGCGAACTGGGGGTGCACGTCGTCGGCCACCCCCGGCGGCCGGACGCCGGGGGCACGCTCACCCTGACGACGCGGTCCGGTGAGACCGCCAGGGTCGCGGTGCTGCCGTTCGTGTCCTACCGGTTCGCAGTCCGGGCCGCCGAGGTGATCCTCAACGAGTCCTCGGAACACTCGATGGACTACGCGAGGTGGATCGGCCGGTTCGTCAACGCGCTGTCGGCCGGTTTCACCGACGACACGGTGAACATCCTGACCACACACGCAACGCTGCTCGGCGGCCGGCGCGGCGGCGGTGAACGCGAGGTGCAGACCCTGCTCGGCTACGAGCTGCCGGCCACGCTGTTCCCGGCGTCGGCGCACTACGCGGCGCTCGGCCACCTGCACCGCTACCAGCAGATCGACGGACCGTGCCCGATCGCGTACTCCGGCTCGCCGATCTCGCTGGACTTCGGTGAGGAGGCGAACGAGTCGGTGGCGCTGATCGTGCACGCGACGCCGGACAGCAGGGCCAACGTGCGTCCGGTGCCGGTCCAGGGCGGCCGGCAGCTGCGCACGCTGCGCGGTACGTTCGACCAGGTGGTGGCCGAGGGCGCCGATGCGGGCGACGCGTTCCTGCGGGTGATCCTGGCCCAGCAGGCCAGCGCGGGGCTGTCCGACCGGGTCCGGGAGGCGCTGCCCAACGTGCTCGACGTGCAGATCGACGAGGACTTCCGGCCCAGACCCAAGGGCGGCACGACGAATCGGCCGAGCAGGCTGGACCGCTCGCCGACCGAGCTGTTCGCCGACTTCCTGACCGAGCAGAACGTGGCCGACACCAGGATCGCCGGGCTGTTCGCCGAGCTGCTGGACGACGTCACGGGAGGGCACGACTGATGCGTCCGCTACGGCTGATGATCGACGGTTTCGGCAGCTACCGCGAGTACACCGAGATCGATCTGTCCGATGTGGACTTCTTCGTGCTGACCGGGCCGACCGGCTCCGGCAAGAGCACGATCATCGACGCGCTGTGTTTCGCCCTGTACGGCACGGTGCCCCGCTGGGGCAAGGGCAACGTGATCCGCAACGCCCTCGCACCGTCCACAGCGGAGTGTCGGGTGTGCCTGGTGTTCGAGGCGGCCGGTGCCCGGTATGCGGCCGCGCGGCAGCTGCGCAGGGACGCCAAGGGCGCTGTGCACACCAAGGAAGCCAGGCTGGACCGGCTGGACGGCGCCGTGCCGACCGACGGTGAGCTGATCAAGGTGCTGGAGGCCGTTGTCGAGTCGGTCGCCGAGGGGCCCGACGACGTCTCGGCGGGCGTCACCGAGCTGCTCGGCATCGGCTACGAGCACTTCACCCAGTGCGTGCTGCTGCCCCAGGGCCGGTTCGCGGAGTTCCTCCAGGCCAAGCCGGCCGAGCGACAGGACCTGCTGATCGAACTGCTGGCCTACGGGGTCTACGAGCAGGTCGGGCAGCGTGCCCGCGAGCGGGGCCGGGACGCCACCGCGCGACTGACCGCGGCCGAGGGCCGGCTGGCCGAGACACCCGTGGTCACCGACGACGACATCGCGGCCGCGCAGCGGCGAATCACCGACCTGGCCGCCCTGGTGACACCGGTCGACATCGCCGTGGCGAGCATGCAGGAGCTGCGTGACCAGTGGACCGAGGCCAACCGGGCGGCAGGCCAGGCCAGGCAGCAACTCGCCGCGTTGGCGGAACTGCGGGTGCCGGCCGGCGTGGCCGAACTGGCGCAGCGGCTGGCCGCGGCCGACGCGCTGATCGCCGAGCGCGACGCCGAGCGGGTACAGGCCGAGGCCGATGAGGCGGCAGCCGAACAGGACTGTGCCGGCCGCCCCGAACTCGCCGTGCTGACCGGCTGGCGCGACAGCCAGGCCAGTGCCGCTGCGCTGGCCGTCGAGCTGGAATCGTTGCGTGTCAAGGGCGTTGAGACCGATGCCGAGGAGAAGGCGCTCACCGTCGCCGTTGACGAAGCCGAACTCGGGTTGGCCGCTGCCGAAGAGAATGCCCGGCGGATCGACGTGGCCCACCGTGCCGCCGCGCTCGCCGCCGAACTCCATGAGGGGCAGCCGTGCCCGGTGTGCCAGCAGACCGTCGGCACGCTGCCGCACCACGACGTGTCGGCCGACGTGGCCGGTGCCCGGACCGCGGTGGACACCGCCCGCAAGTCCGTCGCGGATGCGGGCCGACAGCAGGCTGCCGCGGTGAAACGAGCGGCCGTCGCCAGGGCCGCCGTGACCACTGCTGAGCAACGGTCGGCCACGTTGACCGCCCAGTTGGCCGGCGCGCCACCGGCCGCCGAACTCGCCACGGCGATCGCCGGACGCCAGGCAGCCGACGCGGCACTGGCGAAGGCCCGGTCGGCCGTGCGCGCGGCTCGAACCGGTGTGGACAAGGCAACGGCCGACCGCGTGGCGCTCGCTCAGACCGAACAGCGGGCCTGGGCCGACCTGCGGGCCAGCCGGGACCGGTTCGTCGCGTTGTCGGCGCCCGCCGTGGACGGTGACCTCGCGTCGGCATGGCGGCTGCTGGTCGACTGGGCCGCCGAGCAGCGGACCCTGTTGGGTTCGCGGGCGACCGAACTGGACGCGGCAGAGACCGACCTGCGGGACCGCGGCAAGGCGGCCGCCACCGCGTTGACCACGCTGTTGCGCGAACACGGCATCGACGTCACCGCGGGCGCGGCCAGGGCGCCGGTCGAACTGGCCACCCACCGGGAACGCGCCGACCGCGACCACGCCGACCTGCTGGCCCGCACACAGGCGGCGGCCGAACTCGGCGCAGAGGTGGACCGGCACCGCAAGGACAAGGAGGTCGCCGACATGCTCGGCCAACTCCTGCGGTCCAACCAGTTCGAGGCGTGGCTGTGCACCGAGGCGCTGGACTCGCTGGTGCTGGAGGCGTCCCAGACGCTGATGCAGCTGTCCGCGGGCCAGTACGAGCTGCATCGCGGCGACAAGAACGACCTCGTGGTGATCGACCACAACGACGCCGGCACGTACCGCCCGGTGAACACGCTGTCCGGCGGTGAGACGTTCCAGGCGTCGCTGGCGCTCGCCTTGGCGCTGTCCCGCCAGGTCGTCGGCCTGTCCGGTGGCAAGCGGGACCTCAACTCGATGTTCCTGGACGAGGGTTTCGGCACGCTGGACGAGACCACGCTGGACACGGTCGCCGCCACGCTGGAACGGCTGGCCCAGGAGACCGACCGGATGGTGGGCATCGTCACGCACGTGCCGGCGCTGGCCGAGCGGGTGCCTGTGCAGTTCGCTGTCGTTCGCCATGGCGCGTCGTCCAGCGTCAGCAGGGTGGCCGTGTGATGGTGGGCCCGTGACCGCGTTGCTGACGCCGACCGTGTACACGATCGACCCGTGGGACCCCAGCTACGGGGTCGCCGTCGCCGAGGAGTTGGACGGCCGGGAGTCGACGGCAGGCCTCGACTACGACGTCGAGGTGCCGAAGGACCAGTGGCGGCCGATCGCCGCGAACCGGACGGTGCCGCTGCCGTCGTCGGTGCTGTTCCTGGACGGCGTGCGGCGAATCGACGCGCACCTGTGGGTGCACGGCGTCGGGCAGCAGCCGGAGCAGGGTCTGGTCGCGTCGCTGGCCGCGGGGCTGGTCTGCTGCAACGGTGTCGCCGAGGTGATCGATGTCAAGGTCGACCGCAGCCTGTACTCGCCGGTCGAGACGGCCACCGACCTGGTCACTGCGCACGCCAGGTACGGCGCGCGGCTGACCAAGCCGGGCCCGAACGGGCTGATGGCCGGCGTACAGCGGCGGCTGGCCGAACTGGAGGCCGAGCTGTCGGCCGAGTGGCGGGAACGGGGCACCGACGACGATCTGCTCGTCGTGGACGGCCCGGTGCACCAGGGCGTGCAGTTGCCCCGCACGGTCGGCTACGTGAAGACACACCGCGCGTCCTACCTGGACGCCCAGCACACCGAGGTCGTCGCATCGCTGGCGGCGGGGGAGCGGACCCCGGTGTTCGCGATGGGCACCGAGTACCGCAAGCACTCCTGGTACCTGCGGCTGCCCGGCGCCGCCGAGACCCCGTGGTCGGCGATCGTGCGGCTGGAGTGCTCGCCCGGCCTGCCCGTCGACGACGTGGTGACGCTGGCCGACGTGACCACGACCGTGCTGCCGACGCTGGCCAGCACCCCGCACAAGGACCCGCGTGCGCCGCAGAACCTGGTGCCCATCGGTGGGCTGGAGCGGCAGTTGCGGCACCGGCTCGGGGATTCGGCGCTGCTGTACCGGTCGCTGCGTTCTGCCGCCCTGCGCGCCCGCTGACCCTTTCGTGGCAGGTGGGCCAGCGGCTAGCGTGCCGGTGTGGTGTCGACAGGACAGATCATCGGCGTGGGACTGGCGTGTGTCGTGGTGCTCATCGTGCCGGGCCCCAGCGTGCTGTTCATCGTGGGGCGGGCACTGAGCTACGGCAGGCGGACGGCCCTGTTCAGCATCGTGGGCAACAGCATCGGCTCTTATCTGGCCGCCGTCTGCGTCTCGGTCGGGCTCGGGCCGTTCCTGCAACGGTCGGACCTGCTGTTCCAGACGATCAAGCTGCTCGGCGCCGCGTACCTGGTGTGGCTCGGTGTGCAGGCCATTCGCAGGGGCGACCACGTGCCGGCCTCCGACGACGAGCCACCACCGATCGGGTCGCCATGGCGGGCCGTGCGGACCGGCGTGCTCGTCGGTGTCACCAACCCCAAGACGTTCATCATCTTCGGTGCGATCCTGCCCCAGTTCGTGAATCTGGCCGCCGGTTCGGTGCCGGCCCAGATGCTGGTGCTGGCCGTGGTGCCCATTGTCATCGGCCTGATCACCGACACCTGCTGGGGGCTGATCGCCGGACAGGCCCGCGCCTGGCTGGCCGGCACGCCGCGGCGGATGGTGGCGCTGAACCGGATCGGTGGGTTGTCCATGATCGGGCTCGGTGTCTCGGTCGCTGTGACGGGTCGCCATGACTGACGACGTGGTGGTGGTCGGGGCCGGCGTGATCGGCCTGACCACGGCGATCTGCCTGGCCGACGCCGGTATGCGGGTGCGGATCGTGACCGAGCGGCAGCCGCAGGACACGACGTCGGCGGTGGCCGGTGCGATGTGGGGCAAGGGGCCCGGGGTGTCCGAACCGGCCGAGCGGATCACGGCGTGGAGCGCCGTCACGTTCACCGAGTTCGTCACGCTCGCCGACGATCCGGCCACCGGAGTCCGGTTCGCCAGGGGCATGGAGGCCACCCGCGAGCCGGTTGCGCCACCGGTGCCGGACCTGGCCAGGGACGTGTCGCACTGCTCGCCGGACGAACTGCCGACCGGCTTCGCCGACGGCCACTGGCTCACCGTGCCACTGGTGGACATGCCGACCTATTTGGCGTACCTGCTGCGGCGGTTCACGTCAGCCGGAGGTGTCGTCGAGCCGGGCGTGGTGCGCACCCGCGCGGACCTGACCGGCGTGCCGATGGTCGTCAACTGTGCCGGCGTGGCCGCGCGCGCACTGGTGCCGGACGACACCGTGGCGGCGGTCCGTGGCCAGCACGTCATCGTGGCGAATCCCGGGCTCGACGACTTCTTCGTCGAGGAGACCGAGGACTCGACCTGGATCAGCTTCTTCCCGCACGGCGACAAGGTTGTGCTCGGCGGGGTCGCCGTGGCGGGCGACTGGAGCCTGACACCCGACCCGGCCACCGCTGCCGCCATCGTCGACCGGTGTGCCGAGGTGGAGCCCACGTTGGCCGACGCGCCGGTCCTCGCACACAAGGTCGGGCTGCGTCCCACCAGGCCCGCGGTCCGGGTCGCGGAGGAACGCGTGAACGGCACCCGATGGGTGCACAACTACGGGCACGGCGGTATGGGCGTCACCCTGTCGTGGGGTTGCGCCGAAGAAGTGCGGCAGCTCCTGCTGGCGGTGTGATCCAAGAGCCACACAACACGAGTGACAGATGTCGCGGCGGTGCGGTTCACTACGCTATGTGAACGTGCTCAGTCCGAGCCCACCGCACCACAGGACGATCTTCGCGGTGGACATAGAAGGCTCGACCACTCGGAACAACTCGGCAAAGGCCGATCTCCGCGGTGCGATGTACGAGTTGGTCGAGCAGAGCCTGTGCGCCAATGGGATCACCGCCGAGTTCCGGGAGCCGTTCGTGGACCGGGGCGACGGCATCCTCGCGTTGGTCCGACCGGTGGACGAGGTGCCGAAGACGCTGCTGCTGGCCGGCGTCGTGCCGACACTGACCGGGCTGCTGGTCCAGCACGAGGAGCAGTACCCGGATCAGCACCTGCGGTTGCGAGCCGTGCTGCACGCTGGCGAGGTGCACCAGGACATCCAGGGCTGCTTCGGTGAGGCGCTGGATGTCGCCTTCCGGCTGCTGGACGCACGCGAGGTGAAGGACGCGTTCCGGCTGTCCACGGCGCCGCTGGTGCTGGTCGTGTCCGAGCTGATCTACCGGTCGATCGTCCTGCAGGGCTACGAGGGAATCGACGAGCAGGACTTCACGCGCGTGGTCGACGTGCCTGTCGGCCGGGTGCGCTACCAGGGTTGGGTGTGCCTGCCCGGCCTGCCGATGGTCGAGGCGACGCCGCTGTCCCGGCGTGCCATGACCGGGCCGCGCATCCTGCGTGCGGCGCGCCGGTTCGAGGAGCGCAAACATGTCGTGTAACCGTTGTCGGGTTAGTTTGTAGGTGTGGCCACCTGGGAGGATGTCCGCCGAATCGCGCTCGCGCTGCCCGAGACGAGCGAAGGTTCGTCGCGTGGCATGGCGCAGTGGTCGGTGCAGGCGAAGGGTTTCGTGTGGGAGCGTCCGCTGGGTCGCTCCGACATCAAGGCCCTCGGCGCCGACGCCCCGGACGGTCCGATCCTCGGCGCCAGGGTGGCCGACGTCGGCGTCAAGGCGGCCCTGATCGCGGACGACCCGGCTGTCTACTTCACGACGCCGCATTTCGACGGGTATCCGGCGATCTTGGTTCGGCTGGACCGGATCGATGTCGGCGAACTGGACGAGATCATCACGGAGGCGTGGCTGACGCGTGCCCCGAAACGGCTGGCCGAGGAGTTCCACCTGCGCTGATCCGTCCTGTTGCCTAACTGTCTACTCAGGACTGACCTGGGTGGCTCCCTGAGGATTCGCCCGGCAGGCGGTTGGCTGATTCGAGTAGGCGATCGAGGATTACAGCTGTGCACTCGCGGCCGGACGCGGACGTGGCGATGTTGGCTTGAGGACCCATGTTTCGGAGCACAGGAGGCGAGAAGCCATGCGTAACCGGATCCGGATGTCCGCAGCGCCTGTACTCACCGCTGGGGTGGCGGCGGTCGGATTGACACTGGCCGCACCCGCTGCACATGCGTCGATCACCCGCCAGGTCTTCGGCGAATTCTGCTACGGGTCGCCGTCGGTGACGGTCCCGGAGTGCAACGCGGCCGGGATCGCGGACGTGCACGCAGGCAGGTTCGACTTCTACCGCTGCGTCGCGCAGCCGCGCATCGACGGCATGCAGATCGAGGAGTTGGAAGGCTTCCTGATCACCGGCTGACGTCGGCACTCGCCGGCCATCACGCCGACTGGCCGTGCGGCAGCGGTGTTGCGCAACGGTCAACTCGCCCGCCGGAGCGGTCGACCCGCGCACGCGACGGCTCCAACAGTCGACACACAAGCGCGAGTGGTCGACACGGCGCGCGCCAACGGTCGACTCGCCCGGCGGTGCGGTCGACTCGCGCGTCAAATGGTGGACACACCCCGCCAACGGGGGCAGTTGACCGTCGCCAACGGCCTCGGCGAGGACCGCCTTGAGTTCGGGGCACCCGATCCCCGGGCTGCCGCCACCTGCCCATCCAACCGTCCGCCGTCCGGTCGATGGCCTGCCTGCGCCCGCCTACCGCAACTAGTCTCATCGCACCCTCGCAACCCGAATGTCGTTCGGGTCTCACCCTGAACATCCAGGCCACTGTCCGGAACATCGTCCATTGGTCGAATTTGATACCGAACGCTGTTCGGATTTCTCTTTCCTTCCATCGCGCGTGCTGCGAGGCTGGGGGCGCCTGGAAGGAGACATTGATGTCACGTGACAGGAACACATGGCGGACTCGCGGCTGGCTGGCCGTTGGCGCCGTCGCCCTCGCGGCTCTGCTGGCCGGTGCCACCACCTCGGGGGCAGGCGCGGCACAGGGGCCGGCGAACCGCGGCCACGGTGCCCCGGTCGTCAGCACCTCCGGCGGCGCCATCAAGGGCGTCGCGACGGCGACCACTGACAAGTTCCTCGGCGTCCCGTACGCCGCGCCGCCGGTAGGCGCACTCCGGTGGCGTGCACCGCAACCCGCCGCGCGTTGGCACGGCGTGCGCGACGCCACCCAGTTCGCGCCGCACTGTGCACAGCCGGCAGGCCCGTTCGGCAAGGGCAGCACGTCCGAGGATTGCTTGTACCTCAACGTGTTCACGCCGGCCAACCACTCCGGCCGACCGCTGCCCGTCATGGTGTGGATCCACGGCGGCGCGTTGGTGACCGGCGAGAGTGACGACTACGACCCGACCAACCTGGTCGGCGACGGCGCGATCGTCGTCACGATCAACTACCGCCTCGGCGCGCTCGGCTTCCTCGCCCACCCGGCGCTGCTCGGGCAGGGCGGCTCATCGGGCAACTACGGCCTCATGGACCAGCAGGCCGCACTGCGCTGGGTACAGCAGAACATCGGCCAGTTCGGCGGCGACAAGCACAACGTGAGCATCTTCGGCGAGTCGGCCGGTGGGCTCAGCGTCCTGTCGCAGGTGGCGTCGAAGGGCGCCCGCGGGCTGTTCGACAAGGCCATCGTGGAGAGCGGCACCTACAACCTGACGCAGACGTCGCTTGCCGACGCCGAGACGGCCGGTGAGGCGTTCGCGACCAAGGCCGGCTGCGCGAACCAGAATGCGGCCAGCCAGACTGCCGCCTGTCTGCGCGGCCTACCCGTGTCGACCATCGTGGCCGACGAGAACCAGTCCGGTTACACGCCCGACCTCGACGGCGTGGTGCTGACCCAGTCGCTCAGGCCCGCGTTCGCATCGGGTCAGTTCAACCGGGTGCCGATCATCAACGGCACCAACCACGACGAGTGGCGGCTGTTCGTGGCGCTGGACACGCTGGCAGGCATGCCCGTCACCGCGGCCAACTACCAGAGCACGATCTCGTCGACGCTGGGTGTGCCGGCGACAGTGGCCGCGGTCATCGCGGCGCAGTACCCGTTGAGCGCGTTCCCCAGCCCACCGGTCGCGCTCGGCGCCGTTGGCACGGACGCGATCTTCGCCTGCAACGCGTTCACGGTCGACCAGTCGGTGTCGAAGTTCGTGCCGACGTACTCGTACGAGTTCAACGACGAGAACGCGCCGCAGGACTTCCTGCCGGCGGTCGGTTTCCCTTACGGGGCAGCACATGCGTCCGAGATCCAGTACGTGTTCAACACGGCGGCGTCCCAGGTGGTGACCGGACTGTCCGCACAGCAGGTGCGGTTGGCCGGCACGATGCAGCGCTACTGGACGAACTTCGCGGCGCGTGGCTTCCCGTCGTCGTTCGGTACGCCGTTCTGGGCACCGTTCCACAACGTCAGCACGCGGACCCAGTCGTTCGTGGCGCCGACACCGACCGTGGAGACCAACTTCTCGACCGAACACCACTGCGCCTTCTGGAACGCGGCGGCCTGATCGAAACAACGCCCGGCGCCCGGCGGCCACGAGTCGTCGGGCGCTGTCGCGTGCCTTGACTTTGCTGGCGACGGCGACAGCCTGTCGTTCACCAGACTCCAGCAATTGCTCGCGCTCACGCCCGGCAATCTGATCACCCATCTGCGCAAGCTGGACGAGGCCGGCTACGTCACCAGCGCAAAGTCTCGCGGGGACGACGGTATTCGCACAGCGGTCCATCTCACGCACCGGACGAGCGGCGTTCGAACGATATTCGGCCGCCCTGCGGCAATTGTTGGAGCCCCGCAGTCAGGGCAGATTCGTGCTTCGCCGAAATACGGCCTGAGTGATGAAACGGGCGGACAAAACGCTCATCTGGAACGGTCATGACGCGAAAATCAGACATTCTGTATCGGCGAGATCGCCAGTGCGGGTTCCCATGTCGTAACAGGGACATGACAATGGATGCATGGCGGCGGTACCCGGCCAACGACCCACACCGGTACCCGATCCGAGCACACCGGTGCGCGGTCGGGATCGGCTACTCAGCGCGGCCGATCGGCTACTCGCCGAGGCACGCAACCGCAGAGGCGGCGCGCTCGCCGTCCTCGGCGGCACAGGTATGGGCAAGACCACCGTGCTGCGTGCGATCTGTCGGTCGGCCACCGGTTGCCAGCTGCTGCGGACCACCGGTGTGGCGCCGGAGTCGGCACTGCCGATGTCGGGCCTGCACCGGCTGCTCCAGCCGCTGTCCCGGCGTGCGGCCGATCTGTCCGCGCCGCAGCGCGGCGTGCTCGCCGACCTGCTCGGCCAGCGCACTCCGCCGAGCACGGCCGACTTCGCGCTCTGTTCCGCCGTGCACCGATTATTCGTGGAACTGTCCCGCGTGCGACCGCTGTTGTGCTGTGTTGACGATGCGCACTGGCTGGATCCGGTGTCATTGGCCGCGCTCGCCTTCGTCGCCCGCAGGGTGTCGATGGATCGGGTCGCGATGGTGTTCTCGGGGGAGTGCCGCGGCGACAGCGGCACCGAAGGTGATCTGCTGGCCGGCATCGTGCGGGTGCGACTGGCCGCGCTGAGCGAGGACGCGGGCCTCCAGGTGCTCAACGACCGGATGCCCACCGCCTGGCTGCCGCCCGATCTGGCCGCCGATGTCGTCGATCTGGCGTCCGGGAATCCGCTGGCGCTGGTGGAACTGGCGGCAGCGCTGACACCGGAACAGCTCGGTGGTGAGGCAGCCGCGCCCGCCTGCCTGCCGAGGCACAGCAGACTGCGCCGCGGTGTGGGCAGGCGGTTCGCGCAGCTGTCCGAACAGTCCCGCCGGGTGATCCTGATGGCCGTGGTGGACGACCAGCTCTCGGTGGACACCGTGCTGCGCGCCACCGAGGGGGCCGGCGCCGATCTCGCCGTGCTGGACGAGGCGATCGCGTCCGGGCTGGTCGTGCTGGACGAGGACACGGTCGCCGTGCCGACGAAGCTGACCCGCTCGATCCTGCACGCCGAGGCGTCGCTGGCCGAACGGCATGCCGCACACCGGGCCCTGGCGGCCCTGCTGGACCAGGAGCGCGACGGCCTGCGCAAGACGTGGCACCGGGCGGTCACCGACTCGGCCGCCCGGGAACGCCTGGCCGAGGAACTGTCCGACGGTGCGTCGGTGGCCCGCAGGAGCGGCAACTACACCGAATCCGCGACCGCGTTCGAGCGGGCGGCTTCGCTGGTGCGGCAGCCCGCCACACAGGCCACCTGGCTGCTCGACGCGGCCAGGGACGCGTGGCTGTCCGGTGGCACCCGCAGGACCCGGGCGCTGCTGCGCAGGGCCGTGCCGCTGACCGCCAAGGCCGGGCCACGTGGTGTCGTCGACCTCATGCAGGGCGCCATCGCACTGCGCGACGGTTCGCCCGCGGTGGCCGGCCAGAACCTCAGGAGCGCGGCCGAGCAACTGCTCGACTGCGACCGGGACAGCGCGCTGACCGCTCTGGTACTGGCGGGCGAGGCGAGCAACCTGACCGGGGACTACGCCGGATACACCGACACGGCACGCCGGATGGCCCAGTTGCGCACGCCGGACGAGACGCCGGCCAGCGAGATGATGTTCGACCACTTCGTCGGCATGACGGCGACCTACGAGGGCAAGCACGAGGAGGCCATCGAGCCGTTGCGCAAGGTCGTGCGGGTCGCCGGGTCGGTGGACGACGTGACCGCCCTGATCCTGGCCAGCCAGGCCGCGTACACGCTGGGCGACCTCGCCAAGTGCCTCGAACTCGGGATGCGCTCGGTGAGCACCGCGCGCTGCAAGTCACTGACCACACTGGTGCCCTGGGCACTGGTGCACGTGGCGATGTCCGCGCTGCTGCTGGACCAGCACTCGGCCGCCGTGTCGGCCGCGATGGAGGGCCTGCGCGAGTCCCAGGCGATCGGGCTGCGCAACTGCGCCGTGGACCACCTGATGATCCTGGCGATGCTGTCCGCGGCCCAGGGCGACCGGGAAACCGCGCTGCACCGGGTGAACGCGGCGGCGCCCTGGGTGGCCACGCAGGGGCTCGCCCGGCCCGGCACGCTGGGTTCCTGGGCGCTGGCGTGTCTCGATCTGGCCGACGACCGGCCGACCGACGCGATGGACCGGCTGCGCCTGATGGCCGCCGGTGCCGGCCGGGTGCACCTCGCCGTGCGGGTGATGGCCGCGCCACACGTCGTGGAGGCAGGCGTGCGCAGTCAGCAGTTGGCGCAGGCCACCCACGCGCTGGAAACGTTCGACCGCTGGGTCGGCGAGTCCAACTGTGCGCCCCGGCTCGCGTTGTCGCACCGCTGCCACGCGATGCTCGCCGAGCAGATGGGCGATGCCGACGAACACTTCCGGGAAGCCATCCGACTGCACCGCAGCAGTGAGACCGCGCTGGAACTGGCGAAGACGGAACTGTTCTACGCGTCCAAGCTGCGCCGTGGCCGCAAGCCGACCGCGGCGCGGGAATTGTTGCGGGACGCGGTGAAGATCTTCCATGACTACCACGCCGATCCGTGGGCACGCAGGGCAACCGCCGAACTGCGGGCGGCCGGTGAGTCCGTGCAGACCGCCGTGCCGGCACAGATGGGCGACCTGACGGCGCAGCAGATGGAGATCTCGCGACTGGTGGCCGAAGGTGCCACGAACCGGGAGATCGCGGCCCAGCTCTACATCAGCGCACGGACCGTGGATCACCACCTGCGCAACATCTTCGCGAAGCTGGGTGTCCGGTCCAGGGTGGAGCTCGCCGCCCGGTTCCGGTGAGCCAGCACAGAAGTCGAGCCTGAACAAGAACCGGGTGCGGACAGAAAACGGTACGGGCCGCCCCGCCGAAGGACGACCCGTACCGCGCCGGGGCGCTCAGGCTTGCTCAGGCCGGCGCCACCGGCCCCTCCGCCGATCCCTTTCGGATCTTGCTGGTCACCCCGAGCAGTATCAGCGCCCCGCTGATCAGCACGAGATTCTTCAACACGAACTCGCCGTCCGTGGTGAGCATGAGCGGGTCACCGCCGCGCCACATCCAGCTCGGCGCGGTGATGAACGTCAGGAAGGTGCCGGCCAGGTGTCCGAGCACGCCGAACAGCACGAACCTTCGCACGCGGCCGGCGAGCAGGCCGATCCCCAGCAGGATCTCGACCACCCCCAGCCACGGCACGAACACGTGCGGGTTGACGAAGGGCAGCGTCACCGCGATCAGATTGAACACCTCGGACTTGCCGACGACTTTCAGCAACCCGAACCAGATGTAGACGAGCCCCAGCACGCCTCGTAGCAGTGGCAGGCTGATCCGCGCGGACAGCAGACCGATCTGGTCGACGATGCGCGTCGTCAGTACGACGATGCTCTCTCGTCGGTCCGTCAACGGAATCGCTGCTGCTCCTGCGGAATCGACCTGGCTCACGTCGACGGTCATCTTGCCGGTGTCGGATGGCGCTTCGAATGGCTGTGCAGCGGTCATGATCGCATCCCATGGTTGTGTCGAGTGGACGACGATGACGGTGGCGGCCGGCATCGGATATCCGCTTCCAAGGGCCTGAACCACAGACGGTTGTCCGGCAACCGGCGCTGATCGCCGGACAACCGCTGGGGCTCAGAATGGTGTCCAGGACACCCGTTGTCACCCGCCGAGTTCGATCAGCGGGTAGGCCCTGTGCCTGCGCGGCGGAATGAGGAAGTTCTGCCGCCGCGTGGCCGTGATGAACCGTTCGAGGCCGTTGTCCTCGTTCGGTATGTTGAACTGCTTCACGAGGTCCTGTGATGCCTGGTTGGACCGCATGGTCTGGAAGAAATCACTCGTCGGCACGAAAACTGTGAATTGCAGCTTCGGTTGCTTGCTGCCGTCGGGCACGTCGAGGTTGTCGAAACCGGGACCGTCCATGCGGATGTGGATCGGCGTGCCGTCCGCGGCCCGCGACGAGCGTTGAAGTGTCGACAGGTGACCGATTCGGTGTTCACCCTGACCGGTCGTCGGGTCGATGTTGGTACCGATGCCCTGTGCCGTCTGCGAGGCGTAGTTCGGGCCGCGGTTCTCGTTGGGCAGGATCGACGGGCCGCCGCCGTTGGTGAACTGGTCGGCGTTGCCGTCGTTGATCTGCGGCGAGTGGTACATGTACTGCACGCGCTCGGTGAACACACCGTCGCTGTCCGGCGGTGACGTCGGGGTGTCCATGTCGAACCACTGCAGCATGTCGATGATGTTGTGCGACAGGTGCTGGATCGCACCGTTGTCGAAGTACGTCCCCGCTGTTGCCGTGGTCAGGTGGGACGACGCGTTGCCGGCGAACGTGGTGATCGCGGCCGGACCGGCCGCGTTGGTCTGCTGGTCCAGGAAGCCCATCCACATCGGGGAGTCCGGCTGGATGAAGTTGGCGAACGGCAGACTGTTCGAAGTCGCCATCGACCTGGGCAGACCCTGCTGCACGAACATTGCCCGGCTGGACGTGAAGCGCAGCAGACTGCCGAACGCGGGGGAGCGGACCGGCACGCCACGCAGCGAGTTGCTGCCGTTCAGGAAGTTCACCGCGTCCTGCAGGAACTGCGCGTTGTCACTGCGCATGGTGAACACCATGTCGTTGCTTTCGATCTTCACCGGCACGTTGAACCGCAGCTTGCTGATTCCGTTGCCGGCAACGACGTCGGTCGGTGATGCCACGGCTTCCTGGAGAACCGACCGTGCGTGGTTGGCAGCCAGCTTGGGCACCTTGGCGTTGACCACGGCCGGGTTGAGCCGCTTGAAGTACGGAACGCCGTAGGAGACGAACGTGATGAGGCCGGACGCACCCCACGGGTACGCCACCTCCAGCGCAGCCAGGGCCCTGTTCAGCTCGGCCTGGTCGGCCGGTATCGGGTGCCGGAGCAGCTGCGCGGTAAGGAAAGCGGTGTGCACGGGGGGAAGCTGGAACGTGACGCCCGCAGAGGTCTGCGGTGCCGCGATGAACGCGCCGATGTCGAACTGGATGTCCGACGGTTTCGGTGCCGCGGTGGTTGTGTCGGCAACAGCACGGTCGGGGATCGTTGCGAGCGC
>DASUJK010000100.1:0-69228 GCA_036279295.1 Pseudonocardiaceae bacterium
GTCGGACAGGTACGGCGCCGGGGCCTCCTCGACCAGCTTCTGGTGCCGCCGCTGCAGCGAGCAGTCCCGGGTGCCCACGACGATCACGTTGCCGTGCTTGTCGGCCAGCACCTGGGCCTCGACGTGCCGCGGCTTGTCCAGGTAGCGCTCCACGAAGCACTCGCCCCGGCCGAACGCGGACACGGCCTCACGGACGGCCGAGTCGAACAGTTCGGGGATCTCCTCGCGCGTGCGCGCCACCTTCAGGCCACGCCCACCGCCACCGAACGCCGCCTTGATGGCCACCGGCAGCCCGAACTCGTCGGCGAACGCGATCACCTCGTCCGGGCCAGCGACCGGCTCGGACGTGCCGGGCACCAGCGGCGCACCGGCCCGCGTCGCGATGTGCCGCGCGGTCACCTTGTCGCCGAGATCCCGGATGGCCTGCGGGTCCGGCCCGATCCACACCAGACCGGCGTCCAGCACGGCCTGCGCGAACTCGGCGTTCTCGGACAGGAAGCCGTAGCCGGGGTGCACGGAGTCGGCACCGGCCCGCTTGGCCACGTCCAGCAGCTTGTCGATCGCGAGGTACGTGTCACCGGGGGTGTTGCCGTCCAGCCCGAACGCCTCGTCGGCCAGCCGCACGAACGGGGCGTCCCGGTCGGGGTCGGCGTAGACGGCCACGCTGGCCAGGTCGGCGTCCCGGCAGGCCCGGATCACGCGGACGGCGATCTCGCCGCGATTGGCGACCAGGACCTTGCGCAGCGCCACCGGCTGTCCGGGCACGCTTACCTCCTCGGTGAGCGGTACGACCCACCGGCCTGCGGGCCGCTCACGTCGCATGATTCCACGTGGTATCGGTCCAGCGTCGTCCGGTTGTGGCGTGAAGAACAGCTCATCGTGTCCACAGGTCGGTGACGCTGATCCCGACGTCGGCGAGCAACTCCCTGGTCAACGGCAGGCTGATGCCGATCACGCTGGACGGGTCGCCGTCCACGCCCTCCATGAACCAGCCGCCGAGGCCGTCCAGGGTGAAGCCGCCCGCCACCGCCAGCGGCTCGCCGGAGGCCAGGTAGGCCTCCAGTTCGGCCTCGCTCGGGGTGCCGAAGCGCACCTCGGTCATCCGCACACCGGCGGACCTCGCGGTGACCACACCAGCGGTCACCCGGAGCACGGCGTGGCCGGTGAGCAGCGTGCCGACACGGCCTGCCATCGCCAGCCAGCGTTCCCTGGCCAGCTCCACGGTGGCGGGCTTGCCGACCAGTTGCGGCTGGTCGTCGCCGTTGGTGAACAGCATCGAGTCGCAGCCGACCACAACAGCGTCGCCATCGACACCGCCTGCCACCGCGTCCGCCTTGGCCACCGCGAGCGCGGCGACCTGGTCGGCTGCTGACGGGTTGGTCAGTGTGGCTGCGACGGCGTCCTCGTCCACTCGGGACACGATGACGACCGGTTCGATGCCCGCGGCGCGGAGTACTGCGAGGCGGGCCGGGGACGCTGAGGCAAGCACGAAGCGCACGGCCGGAGGGTACGGGGCGAGTTGACGCATCCACCCCGTACCCCCAGGCGTCACGCCGGTTCCGGCACGGCCTCCTCGTGGCGCGGCGGCGTGTCCTGGACGGACGGTCGCGGTTTGCGCGCGATGCCGACACAGGCCACCACACCGATCGCCAGCACCGCGACGGGCAGGATCAGCGTGGCCTTGGCCGCGTCGGTGAAGCCGTGTTGGAACGTGCTGGCGCCCAACGCGCACAGCCGGTTGGTCAGCGCGGCCGGCACGCCGGGCGGCAGTTGACAGCTGGCGCCGCCGCCCGCGTCGGTGGCCGAGCCCGCCGCCTGCACCATGTTGTTCACGAACGCGGGCCGGAACGCGGGTGGCAGCTGGTTGGCCGCCGTGACGGCCGCGTTGTGCATCGACACCGTCAGCCTGGCCTGCAACAACACGCCGATCGCCGCGCTGCCCAGCACGCCGCCGATCTGCCGGGTGGTGTTGAACACGCCGGACGCCGCGCCCATCTGTGGCGGCGCGACCGTGCTCACCGCCAGGTTGGCCAGCGGCGAGAAGATGCACCCGATACCGAGACCGCACACGACCAGCGGCCCCACCAGGGTCCACACGTTGATGCCGACCTGGACCTGCAACGCCAGCCAGCCCACGCCGACGGTGAGCGCCGCGAAGCCGAACATGGCGACGTACTTGCCGGACAGCTTGTCCGACAACCGGCCCGCGATCGGCGCGGTGATGCCGGACACCAGCGACATCGGCAGCGTGACCAGACCGGATTCCACCGGGCTCAGGCCGAGCACCGACTGCAGGAAGATCACCACGGGCAGGAACATGCCGGTGATCGCGAAGCCGATGCACAGGTTGGCCAGGTTGGCCGACGAGAACGTCCGGTGGCCGAACAGGGTCAGCGGCAGCAGTGGTTCGTCCTTGTTGAGCCGCTGCCACACGACGAACGCGATCAGCAGCAGGACGCCGATCCCGATGATCTCCGGGATGCCGATCGCGCCCCACACCGCGCCCCAGTGGTACTGCTGGCCGTTCTGCACACCGAACACGACGGCCAGCAGGCCGAGGCTGAACAGCACGGTGCCCAGCACGTCGAACTTGTGCCGGTTGCGCTGCTGGTCGCCGGGCACGAACAGGATCGCCAGCACGAAACCGGCCACGCCGATCGGCACGTTCACCATGAAGATCCACTGCCAGCCGAAGTTGTCCACCAGCACGCCACCCAGCAGCGGGCCGGCAATCGTGGCCACACCGGCCACCGCGCCCCACATGCCCATCGGGGCGCCCCGCCTGGCCGGTGGGAACAGGGCGGTGATGAACGCCATCGTCTGCGGCGCCATCGCGGCGGCACCCAGGCCCTGCACGGCCCGCGCGGCGATCAGCAGGCCGGGTGTGCCGGCCAGGCCACAGCACAGCGATGCGAGCGTGAACACGGCAAGGCCGGTCATGAACATCGGCTTGCGGCCGAGGCGGTCGCCGAGCCTGCCGGCCAGCAGCAGCGGCACGGCGTAGGTGAGCAGGTAGACGCTGTTCACCCAGATGATCTCGTTCAGCGTGGCGTGCAGATTGCTGCGCAGCATCGCCGGGATGGCCACGTTCACGATCGTCGTGTCCAACATGATCATGAAGAAGCCGATGGACAGCGCCCCCAACGCGGCCCACGGATTCACCTGTCTCCGGCCGATCGTCACGCCCGGTGTGTCGCTCATCTCGTGTTCTCCTGCTTCCCCTCGTCCACCAGGCTCAGGCGTGGTGGCATGTGATCTTCCTCGTCGAACGCGGCGCCGGCACCGGGGCCGCACGGCCACGTCAGCTGCCGGCTGTCCAGCCGCTCGATGAGCTGTTTCGTCCAGGCCAGTTCGGTTTCCCGTTGCCGGGTCCGCAGGTCGACATCGGCCCAGTACAGCTCGTGGACGCCCAGTTCGGTGAGCCCGTCGCGGTACACCTGCTCGGCGGCGATGGTGGCCTCCAGGGCCATTGCCCTGCGCCGCAGCTGGACCAGCGCGTCCGGCCGGCTCAGCGTGTGCAGGAACGCGACCGCCACCAGGTACTGCGGGTACTCGGTGGCCGGCTCGGCGACCATGGCGCGCAACCGTTGCGCGAACGCGTCCCGGCCGGCCCCGGTGAGTTCGTAGGTGGTGCGTTCCGGGCGGCGGCCCTCCCTGCTGGTCTCCACCGCCTCGATCAGGCCGTCCCGTTCCAGGCGGTCGATCGCGTGGTACAGCGAGCCGGTGGTCAGCTTGAGCAGCCGCCACACTTCGCGTTCCTGCATCGTCTGGTGGATCTCGTACGGGTGTTTCGGCCCGTCGTGCAGCAGTTCCATGGCGGCGAGGGCCAACGGCGTGAGTGTGGACGCGCCGGGCATGTGGGTGCTCCGTTCGAGATCAATCCGTGCTGTATATTCCACGTGGAATATACAGGCGTGGTGCACCCAGTCAAGCCCGTTCGGTGCGGTGGTCGGCCTGAGGGAATCGACTCAGCGCGGTCGGCCGGACGCACGCCACGCGCCCGGCCCGAACGGCAACGGCTGCCGGACCAGCGCCGACCGGTCGGCCCACCGGGACCTCGGCGCTGCCGGCGGAGCGGGCCGGCCGGCGGCCAGCGCTGCCACCACGATGGTCAGCGCTGCCAGTTCCTCGTCGTCCGGGGTGCCCCGGACGACCCGCAGCAGCGGTCGTGTCTCGTCAGTCATCGCGGCCCCCGACTCAGAGCGGAATGTTGCCGTGCTTCTTCGGCGGCAGCGTCTTGCGCTTGTCCCGCAGCATGGCCAGCGAGCGGGCCACGTAGCCACGGGTGAACGACGGCGGGATCACCGAGTCCACATAACCGCGCTCGGCGGCGATGTACGGGTTGAGCAGCGTGTCCTCGTACTCCTGGTCCAGCTTGGCGCGCAGCGCGTTCACGTCCTCACCGCGCCCGGCGGCGGCGGCCAGCGTCCTGCGGTGCACGATGTTGGACGCGCCGGACGCGCCCATCACGGCGATCTGCGCCGTCGGCCACGCCAGGTTCACGTCGGCGCCGAGGTGCTTGGACCCCATCACGTCGTACGCGCCGCCGTAGGCCTTGCGGGTGATCACGGTGACCAGCGGCACGGTGGCCTCGGCGTACGCGTAGATCAGCTTCGCGCCGCGCCGGATGATGCCGTTCCACTCCTGGTCGGTGCCGGGCAGGAAACCGGGCACGTCGACGAACGTCAGTACCGGCACGTTGAACGCGTCGCACGTGCGCACGAACCGGGCCGCCTTCTCGGCCGCGTTGATGTCCAGGCAGCCCGCGAACTGGGTGGGCTGGTTGGCCACCACGCCGACGCTGTGCCCGGCCACCCGGCCGAAGCCGACGACGATGTTCGGTGCGTACAGCGCCTGCACTTCCAGGAATTCACCGTCGTCCAGGACGCGAGTGACGACCTCGTGGATGTCGTAGGGCTGGTTGGCCGAGTCCGGGATCAGCGTGTCCAGCTCGCGGTCCTCGTCGGTGATCGAGTCCGCGATCGAACCGGGCACGCCGTCGCCGGTGCCGTTGAACACGGGCGGCTCGGACAGGTTGTTGGACGGCAGGAAGGACAGCAGTTCCTTCACGTAGGCGATCGCGTCCTCCTCGTCGGCGCCGAGGTAGTGCGCGTTGCCGGACTTGGTGCTGTGCGTGCGGGCGCCGCCGAGGTCCTCGAACGACACCTCCTCGCCGGTCACCGTCTTCACCACGTCCGGCCCGGTGATGAACATCTGCGACGTCTTGTCGACCATCACGACGAAGTCGGTCAGCGCGGGCGAGTACACGTGGCCGCCCGCGTTCGCGCCCATGATCAGCGAGATCTGCGGGATCACGCCGGACGCGACCGTGTTGCGCCGGAAGATCTCGCCGTACAGGCCCAGTGACACCACACCTTCCTGGATGCGTGCGCCGCCGCCCTCGTTGATGCCGATGATCGGCCTGCCGGTGGTCATGGCCAGATCCATCACCTTGACGATCTTCTCGCCGTACACCTCGCCCAGCGAACCGCCGAACACCGTCACGTCCTGGCTGAACACGCACACGGCCCGGCCGTCCACGGTGCCGTGGCCGGTGACGACGCCGTCGCCGTAGGGGCGGTTGCGCTCCAGGCCGAAGTTGGTCGACCGGTGCCGGGCCAACTCGTCCAGTTCGACGAAGGAGTCGGGATCGAGCAGCATCTCGATCCGCTCGCGGGCGGTCATCTTGCCGCGCTCGTGCTGCCGTTCGACGGCCCGCTCGGAACCGGCGTGCACCGCCGCGTCGTTGCGCCGGTACAGGTCGGCCAGCTTGCCGGCCGTGGTGTGGACGTCCGGTTCCGCCGATCCGTCGTCCGGCTCGCCGATCGGTACGGTCGCGCTGCTCATGACCGGTGAGCCTAACCAGCCAGGTGGCTCAACCGACCTCGGCGTTGCCCACGTCATATCCTTCGCAGGGTGTCCGAGCCGCTGCGTGTCCCAGAACTGCCGGTCGAGTCCTACACCGCCGTGAACGTGGTGCCGACGACCGCGTCCACCAATGCCGACCTGGTCGAAGCCGCCCGTCAGGGGGCCGCCGACCGGACCGTGCTGATCGCCGACGAGCAGACCGGCGGCCAGGGCAGGCTGACCCGGTCGTGGGTGTCGCCGGCCGGCACCGGCCTCTACCTGAGTGTGCTGTACCGGCCGACCGGAGTGGCCGACCGGCTGGGCTGGCTCGCGCTGCTGGCCGGTGTCGCGCTGGTCCGGACCAGCCGGTGGGCCGGTGCCACGGCAGCGCTGAAGTGGCCCAACGACCTGCTGCTCGGCCCGGATCTGCGCAAAGGTGCCGGGGTACTGGCCGAAACGAGTGACGATGCCGTCGTACTGGGCATCGGGCTGAATCTGCTGCCGTTGCCGGCCGGTGTGCCGCTGGGTGCCGGTGGCCTGGCGCCCACGTCACTGGCCGAGGCGGGCGCCACCCGGCTGGACCGGACCGAGATCGCGGGCCGGCTGCTCACCGAACTGGCCGGGCTGGAACGGGCGTGGCGGCTGGCAGGCGGGGATCCCGGCGACGCCAGGGCCGAGTACGTCGACCACTGCGCGACCATCGGCCAGCAGGTGAACGTGGAACTGCCCGGCAGCACGCTGAGCGGCACGGCGACCGGCATCGGGGGCGACGGCAGCCTGCTGGTCCGGGCCGACGACGGCGAGCACTCCGTCTACGCGGGCGATGTCGTCCACGTGCGGCCGGCCCCATGATGTCCGGACCGGCAGGCAGTACCGTGAGCGCATGGCCTACCCCGACAACGTCCTGACCGAGGGCGAGCAGGTGGTGATCCACAAGCACCCGCACTGGAAGATGCTCATCCTGCCGGTGCTGATCTTCCTGGTCGTGGTCGCCGCCGGTGCGTTCTTGTCCGCACTGTCCCGCAACCAGTCGTGGCACATGATCGCCTGGATCGCCATCGTGGTGGTCGGCGTCGTGCTCGTGGTGTGGCTGACGATCATCCCGCTGCTGCGCTGGCGCACGACGCACTTCATCGTGACCACCGACAGGGTGATGGCCCGCGAGGGTGTGCTGAACCGGACGGGCATGGACATCCCGTTGTCCAGGATCAACAGTGTGCGGTTCGAGCACGGACTGATCGACCGGATCTGGGGTGCCGGCACGCTGATCATCGAGTCGGCGTCGGACGAACCGCTGGAGTTCGACGACATCCCGAACGTCGAGTACGTGCACTCGCTGCTGTACCGCGAGGTGAACGACAACCCGGACGACGACTACCGACCCACCCACCGGCGCCACCAGGAAGATCGCTGACGTGGGCGCCCGCGAGGTCGGCCTGCCCGTCGTCGTGGAGTCGCCGGAGTCCGGCGCGCTGCCGACCGAGGTGACCATCTGGGAGGTCGGCGCGCGCGACGGCCTGCAGAACGAGTCCGCGGTGCTGCCCGTGGCCGTGAAGCTGGAGTTCCTGGACCGGATGGCCGACGCGGGGCTGACCATCCTGGAGGCGACCAGTTTCGTGTCGCCGAAGTGGGTGCCGCAGCTGGCCGACGCCGAACAGCTGTTGGCAGGCCTTGATCAGCGGGACGGCGTGAGCTACCCGGTGCTGGTGCCCAACGAGCGTGGCCTGGACCGGGCGCTGGCGGCCGGTGTCCGGCACATCGCGATCTTCGGCAGCGCCACCGAGACGTTCGCCCGGCGCAACCTCAACCGTTCGCTGGACGACCAGTTCGCCATGTTCGAGCCGGTGGTCACCAGGGCGCGGGCCGAAGGACTGGACGTCCGGGCGTACGTGTCCATGTGCTTCGGCGACCCGTGGGAGGGCAAGGTGCCGGCCGACCAGGTGGTCGCGGTCGGTCGGCGGCTGCTCGATCTCGGCTGTAGCCAGCTGTCGCTCGGCGACACGATCGGCGTGGCCACGGCGGGTCAGGTCGAGGCGCTGCTCGGCGGGTTCCTCGCCACCGGCATGCCGGTGGACGCGCTCGCAGTGCACTTCCACGACACCTACGGCCAGGCACTGGCGAACACGTTGGCAGCACTGCGTATGGGTGTGTCCTGTGTGGACTCGTCGGCCGGTGGGCTCGGCGGCTGCCCGTATGCCGAGTCGGCGACGGGGAACCTGGCCACCGAGGATCTGGTGTGGATGCTGGACGGCCTCGGCGTGCGGACGGGTGTCGACCTGGACAAGCTGGTGGCGACGAGCGCCTGGCTGGCCGAACAGCTCGGCAGGCCGAGTCCGTCGCGGGTCGTGCGCGCACTGGCGGGGTAGGCATGGCCACCGCGTTGGAGATCGTCGAGGTCAGTGACTCGACCTGGCCCGCGCTGGTGGACCTGTTCGGCCCCAACGGAGCCATCGCCGGCTGCTGGTGCACGTGGTTCTGGCAGAGCGGCGGGCAGATCAGCAGGGACCGGTCGGCTGCCAACCGGGAGATGCTGCACGAGCGGGTGTGTTCCGGGGTGCCGGTCGGGCTGGTGGCGATGTCCGGCTCGACGGCGGTCGGCTGGATCGCCGTGGCACCCCGGCTGTCCTACGTCCGGCTGTCCCGCTCGAAGATCACCCGGCCCGCCGATGCCGACGAGGACCTGTCCGACGTGTGGTCGGTGACCTGCTTCTACGTGCGCAAAGGTGAGCGCCGCAAGGGAATCGCGGGTGAGTTGCTGGCCGCCGCCGTCGCGTTCGCCGAGCGCCACGGTGCCGTCGCGGTGGAGGGATATCCGGTGATCACCGATGGCGCGCGGCGATCGGTCGGCGAGTTGTACCACGGCACGCTGAGTGGATTCCTGGCCGCGGGCTTCGAACTGGTCGAGGAGCGATCGCCGGTCCGGGCCCTGGTGCGGCGCGCGCTGTAGCAGGCAATAATCACCCGATCGGGTGAAACCTTTCGTAGGTGTCCGACGTCCAATGTGGCACCCGAGGACGATGCCGGAGGTGGCCGTGACGACCAACCACCGGGACGAGGTTGCCCAACTGCTGGCCGACTATCGGCGCAGCCGGGAGCAACTGGCGTCGGTGCACAGAACCCTGAAGTCCATCACCGAATCGGCCAGCAGCCCGGACGGCCTGATCACCGCGTCCGTCGACTCGGCCGGCACCCTGTCCGGCCTGAAGATCGCCGACGACGCCTACCGCGGTTACCGGCCCACCGAATTGGCCGACGCCATCGTGGCCGCCACCCGGTCGGCGGCGGCGAAAGCCGGTGCACGAGCGCGTGAGGCACTGGCGCCGGTGCTGCCGTCGGACGCCGATCCGGCCGCCGTGCTGGCCGGCACCGCCGACCTGGCACCGGAGGAGATCGCGCCGCCGGTGCGTGCCCGGCGTGCCGAGCCCGACGACGAGACCTACGAGGAAACCACCTGGATGAACCGAGCCGGGCGAGGTCGATGAGATGGCAGGTTTCGAGGCCGACCCGGCCACACTGGCCCGGCACGCCGCCGAGTTTCCCGGCCTGGCCGACCAGGCAGGCGCGATCCACGGCGAGCTGAGCGCGGCACTGGCGGCGGCAGGCCCCTGCTGGGGCGGTGACGCGGCAGGCCAGAATTTCGCCGACGGGCACGTCCAACCAGCTGACGGCACACTGGCGCGGCTGGCCGCACTGCCCGGCCAACTGACGGACGTCGGCGACCGGTTCACGGCGACAGCGGCCAACTACCAACGGGTCGACGAGTACGGCGCGAGCCTGATCGGAGGCGGCAGTGGGGATTGAGCTTCCGGGCGAACTGGCCGACGTGGCAGCGAAAGCCGGTGTGCGGTGGCCGGCCGCGGACGAGGAGGCCATGCGGACATCGGCCCAGGCGTGGCGCCAGGCCGGCACGAAGCTCACCGCGTTGGCCAAGGACGCGGACGGCACGGCGAACCAGGCACTGTCCGCGGTGAGCGGGCCGACCGGTGTGGCAGCGTCGAAGCACTGGCAGACGTTCGTGGCACCGGACACCGGTCACCTGACCAGCACGGCGGCCGGCTGTGCCAATGCGGCCGACCGGCTCGACCACGCGGCCGATCAGGTGGGCGCGGCCAAGGTGCAGATCGTGTCCCACCTGGTGAACCTGGCCAAGAACACCGACGCGGCGAACCAGGCCGCTGCCGCTGGACACCCGACGGCGTTGGCCGGGTTGCACACGACGGTGCAGGACACGGCGAGCAGCGTCGCGCAGGTGAACCACTCGCTGACCAACTCGATCCGCCTCGACCACGCGGTACCGGTCACCCAGGTGGCAGCCCAGGTGACCCAGCCGGTCACGCACGGCGTCATCGGCCAGCACGACATCAGCCAGCACATGACCGCCGACACCGGCCCACTGGTCGCGATCAACCCGGCGCACCACATCGATCCGACCAGCACCGGCCCGACCGGTCCCGATGGCGGCCACACCGGCCCCGTCCAGGTCACCCCGGCGGCAGCCCAGCCCGTCGTCCAGCCGGTTGCGCAGCCGATCGGTGCCGTGCTGGGCGGCCACGGTGCCGGCCCCGGTGACCCGGGTCTGGTGCACAGCGGCGCACCCACCCCGGCGATGGGCGTCACCGTGGCCCAGTCGGCCGCTCCCGCGCTCGCCGCGCCACCAGTGGGCGTCGCGTCCACCCACACCGACTTCGCACCACCGCCACCCGCCCAACCGGCTCCCGCCCCGCAACCCGGCTTCGGCGGCGCGGGAGCCGCACCCACCCCGTCGTTCGGCACCCCGGTGCCCCAACAGCCGACGGCAGCCCCGGCACCAAGCCCCATGGCACCGCCACCCGCCGCCGCGGCCACCCGAACGACCCAGGCAGCGCCCCCACCCGCCGCCGACAACCGGCGCCAGGACGCCGGCCAGGCCCAGGACCCGGTGGCCGCGCCGGAAATGAGCCGGCCGGCCAGGCAGAGCCAGCGGCGCGATCCCAATGTCGCGTTGTTCCTGGTCTACCTGTTCCCGATCGGTCAGCTGCCGAAGGCGTCCAGCCGACCGGTGCGGCAACTGCCGCCGCCCGCCGAGGAAACCGACTTCGCAGCCGGGCTCCGCTTCGAACCGCACGATCATCCCGAGTCACACTTGATGGACACGTCGACCGTGGCACCAGCACCGATCCATCCCGGGTTGGCCGAACCCACGCTGGCCGGGCACTACGACCCGCTCGGCGGTGAGCACGAGCGGGACTGGGACCGCCGCTTCCTGGTCCGCCCGGCCGACGACGAGCACAGCGCCGAGTACGCATGGCCGCCCGGGGAACTGTTCCCGGAGGGCGGCTGCGACGACGGTGAGCCGGAGGTCCTGGCGCCCGACACGGTCATCGACCGGTTCGGCACCGCGGACGGCCGGGTGTTCAGCGCGGACGGCACCCCGTTCGCCCGCCGGTCCCTGCCGCCCGACCACCTGACCGCCGGCTACCACCGTTACCGGGTGACCAGAGAACTGCCGGTGTGGCGGACGCTGTCCGCCGCCTGGTTCGGCCAGCCGGGCGGCGGCGTGCGCTACCGCGCCGTCTACCCGGCCGCTGACCTGGTCGCCATGGGTTATCTGACCGAGCTGACCGGAACGGAACATGGGCCGGAACATGGACACTGAGTCGATCATCAAATGGCTGACCGCGGCCGGCGTGCCGGCCGAAGTCGTGTCCATCGGCACCGAAGCTGATAACACATGGTGCCTGCTGCGCGACGAACAACCCGGTGAGGGCGGCGCTGATGCCGTCGTGTCCTGGGAGGTGTTCTGGCGCGAGCAGGGCAACCGGTACGACTGGGCCCGGTTTACGAACGAGCAGGTGGCGTGCTACTACCTGTTCGGCCGTCTGGTGTTCGCACAGGTGGTCCGGGGAGCGGTGCAGACCACTGCTCAGTGATCAGTCGGCGGCGGGCCGAGTGTGGTGAGAACGGCGTCGTGCACGCGGCCGTTGGTGGACAGCGCGGAGCCGTTGTCGTGCCTCGGTGTGCCGCGCAGATCGGTGAACCGGCCACCGGCTTCCCGCACGATGACCTGCAACGCGGCCACGTCCCACGGGTTCACGATCGCCTCGGCGGCCACGTCCATCGCGCCCTCGGCGACCAGGCAGTGCTGCCAGAAGTCACCGAACGCCCTGGTCTCCCAACAGGCGTCGGCGAGCCGCAGGTACGCCTCCCTCGTGTGGTGGCGCGACCAGCTGCCGATGTCGGTGGTGGACACATAGGCGTCGGCGAGATCGTCCACTCCGGACACCGAGATCCGCCACGGCTGGTCGATCCCGGTGGCCGACGTCCACGCGCCATGGCCATCGGCCGCCCACCAGCGCCTGCCCAGTGCCGGCGCGCTGGCCACCCCGGCCACCGGCACACCGTCCACCAGCAGCGCGATCAGCGTGGCCCACGCTGGTACGCCACGCAGGAAGTTCTTCGTCCCGTCCACCGGGTCGATCAGCCAGGTTCGCCCGGCGCCGACCTGGCCACCACGCTCCTCGCCCGCGACCTGGTCGCCGGGCCGTGCGGTGGCGAGCAGTTCCCGGATCCGGTCCTCCACGGCGAGGTCGGCATCGGTTACCGGAGTCCGATCGGGCTTGCGGTCGACTTTCAGGTCGTTGGCTCGAAAGCGCGCTGCGGTGATCTCATCGGCCGCGTCGGCGAGGGCAAGGGCCAGTTCGATATCAGATTGGTCGAGTGACACGGTGTGGATGCTGTCATGAATACGCTGGGTGTCCTGATGGAGTGCCTGGTCGGACCACGGAGGAGTGCACTGTGAACGTGGTGCTGCTGGCGGAGGACGATCCGACGATCGCCGAGCCGCTGTCACGGGCACTGCACCGGGAGGGCTACGTGGTCCAGGTCGTCGCGGACGGACCGTCCGCTCTGGAGGCCGCGAACGCCGGTGGGGCCGATCTGTTGGTCCTGGACCTCGGTCTGCCCGGGATGGACGGCCTTGAGGTGTGCCGGCGGCTGCGCTCGGCGGGTCGGGGACTGCCGGTGCTGATGCTGACCGCGCGGGCCGACGAGGTGGACTTCGTCGTCGGTCTGGACGCCGGTGCCGACGACTATGTGGCCAAGCCGTTCCGACTGGCCGAGCTGATGGCCAGGATCCGGGCGCTGCTGCGGCGCAGGTCACCGGAGACGCTGGAGGCCAGCGGGGTGCGAATGGACCTCGGGGCCCGGCTGGTCACGGTGGACGGTGCCGAGATCCAGTTGGCCAACAAGGAGTTCGAGCTGCTCAGGGTCCTGATGCAGCACGCGGGTCACGTCGTCACCAGGGAAGAGATCCTGTTCGAGGTGTGGAACGGGCCGGAGCTGAAGAACAGCAAAACCCTGGACATGCACATGTCCTGGCTGCGCAGGAAACTCGGCGACGGCAGCCCTCGGTCGGCGGAACGGCGGATCGCCACCGTGCGCGGGGTGGGCTTCCGGTTCAATGCTGACTAACATTTTTCGGGGCCGGTGACTGGGAGGGACCTGTGCGGCGACGCATTCTGCTCGCCATCCTCCTCGCGGTGGCGGTGACCGCCTGTGCGCTGGGTGTGCCACTGGGCTACACGGCGATGCAGATGGTCGAGACGTTGACCGAGAGCAACCTGCTCAGCTCGGCGCAGCGGTTGGCCACCAGCGTGGACCAGGACCTGGACAACAACCGGAAGCCGAACCTGGCGCAGTTGTCGCTGATCGCGCCGGAGGGTGGCGAGATCACGCTGAGCCTGCCCGGCCAGGCACCGCAGCGCTCCGGCCCCACGGTCGGCCCCGACTCGATCTCCGAGTCGGCGCAGGTGGCCCGCAACGGCACGGTCCGGCTGGCCGAGCCGGCCGGACCGATGCGTCGGCTCCAGGCCGAGGTCGCCATCTTCGTGGTGCTGCTGGTGGTGCTCTCGATCAGCACCGGCACGGTCGTGGCCACGGTCACCGCGCGCAGGCTGACCGAGCCGATGCGGCACGTGGCCGACCGCGCGATCCGACTGGGTGCCGGCGACTTCCGGCCGGACGGCAGCCGCTACGGCGTGCCGGAGCTGGACCTGGTGGCCGACGCGCTGGACACGTCGGCGTCCGCGTTGGCCCTGCTGGTGCAGCGGGAACGCGAGCTGGTCGGTGACGTGTCCCACCAGTTGCGCAGCAGGCTGACCGCCCTGCAACTGCGGCTGGAGACGCTGGCCGTGGCGTCCAACCAGGAGACGGCCGAGGACGCGTCGGCAGCACTGGACCAGGCCGAACGACTGGCCCAGGTGCTGGACGAACTGCTCGCCGCGGCTTCAGCGGCCCGCGCCGCCGAGGCACAGCCGGTCAACCTGGCTGTGCGGCTGCCCGCGATGGTCGCCGAGTGGCGGGAACTGCTCCGCGCCAAGGGCCGCACGCTGCGGCTGCGGGTACCGGAAGGCCTGCTGGCCAGGGCCACCCCCGGCCGGCTGCGCGAGTCGCTCGGCGTGCTGCTGGAGAACTCGCTGCGTTACGGCACCGGCACCGTGCAGGTGGCCGCCCGGCGGGGCGACGGCATGGTGTTGATCGAGGTCAGCGACGCGGGGCCCGGCGTGCCGGACGAGTTGGCGGCGCACGTGTTCGAGCGTGGTGTGTCCGGTGGCGGGTCGACCGGGGTCGGATTGGCGCTGGCCAGGGCACTGGTGGACGCCGACGGCGGCCGGCTGGAACTGGCTGTGCTGCGGCCGCCCACGTTCCAGTTGTTCCTGCCGGTGGCCAAGGCCGAGGACGTGGTGGCGACGCCGTGGCGGACCGAGGTCGGTCCCCGGTAGCCGGGCAGGCTCGGTCAGGCGACCTGTTCGTCGTCGGCGCTGTCCACCGAGCGCAGGTTGCGCACGCGGCCGGGCCGGACGCCCTCCGAAGGGAACACCCACTTCTTGAACGCCCACCAGCGGAACACCATCGCCACCAGCGTGCCGACGATCATGCCGCTGGCGAAGTCGGCAAGCTCCTGGGCGACCCGGTCCACGTTCGGGACCTGGAGGTCCAGCGCGTAGCGGGAGATCCACAACGGTGTCGTGTTGAGCACCACGCCGATGCCGCTGATCAGGAAGAACAGTGCCGCCTCGTGCGCCCGCTCGCGACCGCCGCGGGTCCGGAAGGCCCACTCGCGGTTCAGGATGTACGAGACGATCGTCGCGACGATGACAGCGATGGCCTGCGCGGTGACCGGCTTGTCGGCCAGTACGGTCAGCTTGAGGCCGTAGTTCACGGCCACCGTGATGACAAAGCAGAACCCACCAACGAAGGCGAACTTCAGCATCTCGCGGTGCTTGAGCAGCAGCGAGCGAAGCGGCGCCGGGACGTGCGCCAGCGTGCTATCGACGACGGACACGCCCTCGACTGTACCGACACAGGTGCGCTGACCAGATGACAGGTCGGGCCTGGCGCGCCAGGGCTTGGCGCGCCAGCGGCGTGGGAGGCCCAGGAGCGAAGCGACCCGCACCACGCACAATAGTGTGGCGCCTGAACCCACGACTGCTGCTCCACATGGCGGCCAGGGAAGGAGCAGGAGTCACGATGACCGGTCCGTACCCGCCACCGGGATACCCACCGCAGCCAGGCCAACCCGGTCAGCCGGGTCCGTCCGGCCAGGACGGTTGGTGGGGTGGTCAGCCCGAGCAGAGCGGTCCGCAGCCGTCGTCGTACGACTTCCCGACCGTCCGCTACTCCGGCCTGGGCAACCGGTCCGGCGGTGGCTGGGGTGAGCCGCCGCGCCCGCCGCGCAGCACCGGGCGGCTCGTGGTCGCTGTGGTGTCCGTGCTGGTCATCGTGGGTGGCGTGGTCACCGGGATCTTCCTGCTCAAGCACCAGCACCAGCAGGCCGCCGCACCGCCGCCGAACGTCGCAGCGCCGTTGACCACCGCGGCCACGACCACCGAAGCACCCACTCAGGAGCCGACCGAGGAGTCCGACGATCCCGGTGTACCCAACGGTTCCACCGAGCTCACCCTGCCCACCGGGGCCTGCGTCCGGGCTCGGGTGAGCGGCGCCGAGAAGTACACAGTGGTCCAACAGGTGACGTGTGGCAGCGCCGAGTCCGACCTCGTGCTGGCCGAGGCCATTCCGGACCTGAACGGCTGCGAGGACCACCAGTACCTGCGGCTGACCGCGCCCAACGCGGGTGTCTACTGCTTCACCCTGGACATCAAGAAGGGTGACTGCGTCGACGAAAATTACCTGAAGACAAGTTGCGGAACGGCCGCGTTCACGGTCCTGAAGACCGAATCCGGGCCGGGCAGCGGCGACTCGTGCACCACGGCGACCGGCGCCACGCACTGGGTGCCGATCGGCCGCGATCCGGTCGAGGTCGGCTGCCTGGGGCCGACGCACTCCTGACCCGCGTCAGAGCGGGCCGAGTAGCGAGGACAGCGCCGGCACCAGCGGCAGGCAGTCGATGCCCGGCCGCACCTTGCCGGCCTCGTCCGGTGTGCTCGGGCAGGCCGGGGTGGTCGTCGGCGGATCGTCTGTCGTGGTCGGTGGCGTGCTGCTGTCCTGAGTGGTCGTCGGCGGCACGGTGGTCGTGGTCGTCCGCTTCGGCGGGGTCACCGGCTTCGTCGGCCTGGTCATCTTGGTCGGCGGCTCCGTCGTGTTCGTCGACGGGGTGGTGGTCGGCTGCTCGTCGGTCGTCGACGGCGGCTGTTTCGTGTCGGTGGGCGGGGTCGACGGTGTCGTTGTCGGGTCGTGGTGGCCCGGCGGTGCCGGCCAGCACCACAGCCAACCGCACGTCGGCGGCCGGAAGCTGACCTGCGCCGATGCCGTGGCGCTGCCGAGCGTGCCCGTCACGGTGATCGTGTCGGCCTTCGGGTGCAGGTGGTAGACGCGGATCAGCAGGTGCAGCGACTCGTGTGGCCGCAGCGGCCGCTTCGTCACACACGTGACCTCCGCGCCACGACCGGCACAGCTCACGGCAGGCCGTGCCGCCCACACCGAGCCGGCCCGGTCCACCGTGATGGTGACCGGCTTGGTGCTGGTCCCGACGTTGGTGGCGGTCACGTCCAGCACCGGCGAGCCGTTCCACAGCCAGCTCCACCAGGAGTTCCACTGGTCCAGCCGGGCGGTCAGGCGCAGCTTGTCCACCTTCGGCGGTGGCGTGACCTGCACGTTCACCGTCACGTCCACGGCCATCGCGGTGCCTGCCGTGATCGTGCCGGTGATGGTGCCGCTGCTGGTGTGCTTGGCCGCGGTGAGCCGGAACACCATGACCACCGAGTCACCCGGTCGCAGGCCGGCAGGCGACGTGCAGACCACCGTGCCGGACCCGGCCGGGCAGGTCACGGTGCTCGTCGCGCCCTGCTGGGTGGTGGCCACGCGGTAGGAGATCGGGTGCGCGTCCTGCGTCCTGGGCCCGACCGGGGTGTTCGGCGCGGCCGTCGCCGGGCCGGACGCGGTCACGCCGGATGGCAGGTGCAGCGTCGCCGTCACCGGGTCGGACGCGCCGTTGCCCGTGTTGGACACGACGAGCGGCAGCTCGACGGGGTTCTGGCCGGGCACCAGCGTGACGCCGTTGTCCGGGCCGGACGCGCTCAGCGTCGGCGTTCCGGGCGGCAGCGGGGGTGTGGTCGTCGTGGTGGTCGGCGGCACGGTGGTCGTGGTCGGCGGTGCCGGCGGCTCCGTTGTGGTCGTCGGCGGTGGCGCGGCAGGCTGGGTGGTCGTCGTGGGTGCCTGAGTGGCAGGCGGTTGCGTGGGCGGTACCACCGGCGGTACCACCGGTGGCACGACGGGCGGCGCCGGAGGTTGGGCCGGCGGTCGCGCGGGCTGACCGGGGTTCGCGGGTGGCGGCGGGGCCGACTGCGACCGGGACGGCGGTGGCACGGCCGACGCCGCCGGAATGGTCTGCGTGGCACTGCCGGTCAACGCCAGCACCAGCACGGCCGCCAGTGCCGCGACCGATGCGCCCACGCCGACGACCTGCCTGGGCAGCGAACTCGCCGCGCCGGCCGCGCCGGCAGCTGCACCGGTCGTGGCGGTCGTGCTGGCGGCCGCGACAGCCACGCCGGCACTCGCCTTCGCCGTGGTGGCCAGGTAGCCGACGGTGCCAAGGCCGAGCACCAGGGCCGCGACGACACGCAGGCCGCCGTTCACGTCGGCCAGTTCGGCGGCCAGCGCCCGGCACCGCTCACACTCGTCCAGGTGGGCCTCGACCTGCGCGGCCTCGCGCCTGGACAGGCCGGAGCGGGTCCACGCGCCCAGCTTCTCGGCGGTGGCCTGGCAGCGGCCCGCGGTGCTCTCCGCGAGGTGCACCTGGAGGTACGCCTGTCGCAGGCCCTCCCTGGCCCGGTAGGCCAGCGCGGACACGCCGTTCGCGGTCAGGCCGAGCAGTGGCGCGACCTCGGCGGGCGACTGGCCCTCGATCTCGGTGTGCCACAGCACCGCCTGCCAGCGTTCCGGCAGCCGCGCGAACGCCTTCGCGGCCAGCGAGCGCTCCAGCCCGGCCATGGCCGTGTCCCGGAACGGCTCGCTGATCTTCTCGGTGCTGACGCCGCTGACCGTGGTCACGTCGTCGGTCAGCTCGACCTTGCGGTCCTTGCGGGTCTTGTCGTAGGCGAAGTGCCGCAGCGAGGTCAGCAGGTAGGCACGGAACGCCGAATCGGGACCACGGCCGGCACGCAGCGTGTCCAGCACCCTGGCGAACGCCTCCGACACCAGGTCGTCCGCTTCGGCGGTCGACCGGCAGAGCTGGCGGGCCAGGTTGTAGGCAGCCGAGACGTGCCGCTCGTACAGCGAGCCGTAGGCGTCAAGCTGTCCGCCGCGGACCGATTCGATCAGCTCCGCGTCGCTCGGGCCATGGACTTCCGCTGGAACAGCGGCCACGTGTCCCTCCTCCGCCTGCCGACGCTGATATCGGTCCGGTCACCGACTTCGTTATTCGGAGCGGCCAGTGTGACGGACTGCCACCATGCCCGCCACGTTGACTACGGAGAACGAAATCCGACCCGAATGGCGTCATGTTTGAACCGTCGGGTGGTCTTGGTAACCGAGAGCCACAACGAGCAAGGTCCGGGCAAGATACGGAGGGAACAGCGCCGGTGGGAACGCGGGAGATGTCGCCACAGTCGTGGCATGGCGACTCGGCAAGGGAACTCCGCGCCCTGCGTTCGCGTTGGCGAACAGCCAGCATCGCGTCCGGCTGGCGGTTCCCGGCCGACTGGGCGATCGCCGAGGTCGACCTGGTGTGTGAGGCGGTGCTGAGCAGCACAACCGTTGTCGACGATGCGCTGGTCAAGCTGGGTAAGGCGCGGGCGCTGGCCGGTTCCGGGCTCGGCGAGACCTTGCAGGACGTTGCCGCCCTGCACGCCGTGCTGACCATTCCGGAGCACCGGGACGGCATGGTGGCCGCTGACCCGGATGCCATGCCGGCACGACTACTGAGGGTGATCGCATTGGCGTGGTCGGACGTTCTGGTCCGACAGCTGGCCCACACGGAAGCGTGTGATGGCTTGACCGGCCTGGCCAACGGCGCCTATTTGCGGGCCCGGCTGCGGGAGATCTACCGGGAGTCCGAGGCGGCGGGCGTGGATGCCAGGTCACGCTACGTTCTGGTGGTCCTGTCACCCGATCTGGCTCGCACGACCGGGTGGTCCCGGCTGGCTGTCATGGTGCTCCTCGCGGACGTTCTCCGGGCGGTGTTCGACGGTGGTCAGACGCTCGCCACGGTCGGTCCGAACACCATGGTGGTGCTTGCGGAGCGTGACGGCCGGCTGTCCGAACGGCTGGCCACCGCCCGTTGGGTGGCGGCTGATCGGCTCGGCGTGGACCCGCAGTTGCGGGCGATCGGGCCGCCGTCGGTGTGGCTGGAGCAACTGCCGGGCTCCCACGCGGCCGCGTGCCGGTTGGTGACGGAGCTGTCCGCCGTATAGCCGGCTGCGTGCGTAGGAGCAGGGAGGACGTAAGCTCACCTGCCCGTGGACCCTCGAACCGGCCTTCCCGTCGTCGGCATGGTGGGCGGTGGACAGCTCGCCAGGATGACGCACCAGGCGGCCATCGCCATCGGCCAGTCGTTGCGCGTGCTCGCCATCTCACCGGACGAACCAGCACCCCAGGTCACGCCGGCCGTGGACATCGGATCGCACACCGATCTCGCCGCGCTGCGCGCGTTCGCCGCCCACTGCGATGTGGTCACGTTCGACCATGAGCACGTGCCGGCCGAACACCTGCGGGCGCTGGTCGCGGACGGCGTCACCGTGTATCCCGGCCCGGACGCCCTGGTGCATGCCCAGGACAAGCTCGTGATGCGCACGCGGTTGGCCGCGATGGGTGTGCCGGTACCGCCGTTCGCGCAGGTCAACGCGGTTGCGGACGTGGTGGCGTTCGCCGACGAGCACGGCTGGCCGTGTGTGCTCAAGGCCGTCCGGGGCGGCTACGACGGGCGAGGCGTGTGGATGCCGGCGTCGGCCGCCGACGCGGAAGTGCTGGTCATCGAGCTGCTGGCCGCCGGTACACCGCTGATGGTCGAGCAGCGGGTCCGGATGCGCAGGGAACTGGCGGCGCTGGTCGCCAGGTCGCCGTACGGACAGGGTGCGTCGTGGCCGGTGGTGGAAACGGTGCAGGCGGACGGGATCTGTGTCGAGGTCCTGACACCCGCGCCCGGCCTGTCCCCGGATGTGGCTGATCAGGCACTGGAACTCGCCCTCGGGGTCGCTGCCGCGCTGGATGTGGTCGGCGTGCTGGCCGTCGAGTTGTTCGAGACGGACAGTGGCCTGGTGGTCAACGAGCTGGCCATGCGCCCGCACAACTCCGGCCACTGGACCATCGACGGTTCGACGACATCCCAGTTCGAGCAGCATCTCCGGGCGGTGCTGGACTATCCGCTCGGCGCCACCGACCCGGTGGCTCCCGTTGTCGTGATGGCCAACGTGCTGGGTGCGGCCGAGCCGCCGACGATGGGCGTGGACGAGCGGTTGCACCACCTGTTCGCGCGATTCGGGCAGGCGCGGGTGCATCTGTACGGCAAGACCGAGCGGCCGGGCCGGAAGGTCGGGCACGTGACCGTGACCGGTGACCAACTGGCACCGACGCGGCGGATCGCCTCGCTGGCGGCGCACTGGCTGGCCACCGGCGTGTGGGCGGACGGGTTCGACGTACACGGCAATGCGACATCGAAACGCGGTGCGACCTCGAAACAAGGAGCGGAACTCTCGTGACTGGAGCGACCACGCCGGCCGTCGGCGTGATCATGGGCAGCGACTCGGACTGGGCGGTGATGGCGGCGGCCGCAGCGGCGCTGGCCGAGTTCGAGGTGCCGTACGAGGTGAGCGTGGTGTCCGCGCACCGCACGCCCAAGCGGATGCTGGACTACGCGTCGACGGCCGTGGACCGCGGGCTGAAGGTGATCATCGCGGGTGCCGGCGGCGCGGCGCACCTGCCCGGCATGGTCGCGGCGGCCACCGTGCTGCCGGTGATCGGCGTGCCGGTGCCGTTGAAGTACCTGACGGCATGGACTCGCTGCTGTCCATCGTGCAGATGCCGGCCGGGGTGCCGGTGGCCACCGTGTCCGTCGGCGGCGCGCGCAACGCGGGGCTGCTCGCGGTGCGGATGCTGGCCACGAACGACCCCCGGCTGCGGATTCGGATGGCCGATTTCCAGCGTGCGCTGGAACGACTGGTGCTGGAGAAGGACGCCGCACTACAGGCGACCATCGACACATCACCAGGGACGTGAACGCGTACTAACATGGCTGGGTATCGCCCTACTGAGAGGTAACCATCGTGGACGCGACCTTCGGCACCTACCAGCTGGCCGACGAGCACGACGCGCTGCGTGAGGCGGTGCGCGCCATGGCGGAGAAGGAGATCGCGCCGTACGCGGCCGAGGTCGACGAGCAGGAGCGGTACCCCGTCGAAGCGCGGGATGCGTTGGTACGGGCCGGTTTCCATGCCGTGCACATTCCCGAGGGCTACTCCGGCGAGGGTGCCGACTCGGTAGCCACGTGCATCCTCATCGAGGAGGTCGCGCGGGTGTGCGCGTCGTCGTCGCTGATTCCGGCGGTGAACAAGCTGGGCACGATGCCGATCATCCTGAGCGCGTCCGAGGAGTTGCAGCGGCAGGTGCTGCCGTCGGTGGCCGGCGGCGAGATGGCGTCGTACGCGCTGTCCGAGCGTGAGGCCGGGTCGGACACGGCGTCGATGAAGACGCGCGCTCGGTTGGACGGTGACCACTGGGTGCTCAACGGCACGAAATGCTGGATCACCAACGCGGGCGAGTCGACCTGGTACACGGTCATGGCGGTCACGGACCCGAACGCCGACCGCCCGGCCAACGGCATCTCGGCGTTCGTCGTGAAGGCCGACGACCCGGGATTCGAGGTCGGCCCGAAGGAACGCAAGCTGGGTATCAAGGGCTCGCCGACGAGGGAGATCTACTTCACCGACTGCACCATCCCGGCCGATCGGATCATCGGTGACCCGGGCACCGGCCTGAAGACGGCACTGCGCACGCTGGACCACACCAGGCCGACGATCGGCGCGCAGGCGGTAGGCATCGCACAGGGCGCGCTGGACGCGGCGATCGCGTACGTCAAGGACCGCAAGCAGTTCGGCAAGGCCATCGGCGACTTCCAGGGCGTCCAGTTCATGCTTGCCGACATGGCGATGAAGGTCGAAGCGGCCAGGCACATGGTGTACGTGGCAGCGGCGCGGGCCGAACGCGGCGAGGCCAATCTCGGCTTCATCTCCAGCGCCGCGAAGTGCTTCGCATCCGACGTGGCCATGGAGGTCACGACGGACGCTGTCCAGCTGTTCGGCGGCGCGGGCTACACCCGTGACTTCCCGGTGGAACGCATGATGCGCGACGCCAAGATCACCCAGATCTACGAAGGCACCAACCAGATCCAGCGCATGGTGATGGCACGGCAGCTGCTGAAGGGCTAGATCAGGTCCTTGAATAGGAATGCGTCGGGGGCATCGCCCGACCGCCGCACCTACCCGAACCTCATCGTGCCAGCACCTCTCAGGAGTGTCTTCTGATGCTGATCAATGCTCGCAGTGATCTTGGCAACGAGGGCGTCAACTCCGACCACGGGTCTCAGGGTCGTCGGGCTCCCGGTACATCCCGGTCGACACGAGGTCATATGCTGGTGCGAGCGTTGGAATACGCGGGTTGCCGTAGATCAGCGACCAGTTGGCTATCAGCATTACTTGACATGCTGTGACCAGCAACTAGACCCGCGGGAGTACGAGGAAGCGCGATCATCCTCCAAGTGTGTCGACCATGCATGAGCGAAGTGCTGGACGGGTCATCCACTCGGGGTCACAGTTGAGCGGTGAGGACCAAGCCCAGGATTTCGCGGCGGTCGGATGGCCGCTGGACCGTGCGTCGGCCGCTGGTGGGGTTTCGGCCGACCCCGGATGAGACCGTGCACGACTCGTGGCGGGATGCCGTTGGCAGTTTGACCGATCCGGCTGATCAGTACGCTTCGGGTGGGTCGTTCGAGCGGGTCAGGCAGCAGGCTGATGCCGTTGGTGCGATTCCGGCCTGGTCACCGTTGGACTACTGACCCCCGCGTACCACCGCGTGCAGGCCGTAGGTCTGTAGTCGGGCCGCCAACTGTTCGGCTTCGTCCTGGCTGGCGAACCGGCCCACCTCGGCCGATCCTGCCGTCGACGACGACACCGACACCCTGGCCGCGTCCTGTGGCGACAGCCCGCAGACGCGGTGCAGCAGGTAGGCGACCGCGTGGACGGTGTTGACGTCGTCGTCGCACACCTCGACCTGCCAGCCAGCCACACTGGCGTATCAGCACACCGCCGCCCGCTGTTACGACGGCGTCAGTCGATGCCGTACACGTGTGGCCGGATTGTCGGGTCGTGCACCAGGACGAAGTCGACGGCGTCCCAGAATTCCATGATCCGTTGGTCGGCAAGCGCTTGCGACCTGGTCAACTTCCGGCCCCACTCCGGGTCGTCGCTGTAGCTCGCCGCCGCGTCGACGACTGTGGCGATCGGACCTTGCTGACCTTCGACGGGACCGACCCGGCACCCGACGGTGATCCGGTCGTCGTCGCCGTCCCGCGCCCACCCGAGGATCACGTCGATCAGCACGTCGTGCACGCCGTCGTGGTGGTGGCAGCCCGCGATGAACACCGCGTGCGGCTCGCCGAACCATGTCAGCTGCCCACGTACCAGTCTGGACACCCCGGCACAGTCCGCGCACTCCAGCTCATCGACTGACCGTTCCGGATCGAAAGCCAGGCTCACCCGGACATTGTGCACCAACCCGGTGCATCAGCCCAGGTCCACCGTGGTCCGTTCGGTCGCCCGGCGGTCGGCAAGCGCGGCCGGGTCGCTGTGTGCACACTGGACCAGCGACGCGCCTGCGGCGAGTACCGCCAACAATCCCGACAGCACACCGTCCGGGAACGTCCAATCCAGAGTGGACATTATCCTCGAACCGGCACCGATGCCCAGTGTCGCTGCCCTGTCCCGAGCCGCGCCGACCAGTTCATCCACTGTGGACTCCAATAGTGCCGGCGTGTCGCCAGGCACCGGTGCCCACGGGTCGAAGCTGTCGCCGTACGCCCGGATGTCGTTGAGGTAGTCGACGGCACCCGCCGGTGGCACGGCCAGCCCCCTGCCCATCGGGTCGAGCGCGACAACGGCCACCGCGCCGGCGCCGCTCACCTCGACCCCCGGCGGCACGAAAGCGACCTCGGCGCCCTTCGGCTCGTCGGTCACCCGCGCCCCGACCCACCATGCGCCGAGCAGCACGCCCGCCGTCTGCCAGTGTGGCGGCAACGTCACCGACACGGCAGCGCCCGGCGTCACGTCCCACTCGTCACGCAGCCAGTTCGCCGTCTTCGCCGCCCAGTTGGCCACGCTCGCCACGGACAACTCGACCCGGCTGCCCGCCGCGTCGTCGTAGTGCGTGATCAACGGCCGCGCGGGCTGGGTGAGCAACGGCCGGAACAACCTCTCGGTGACGGACACGGAAACTCCAGGGGATCAGTCGACGCAACGCACGCCGTCGATGCTGACCGGCGGGGTCGGTGCCTTCGGTGGCGCCGCAACAGTAGTCGTCGGCGCGGCGGCATGCGTGGTCGGCGGTGACGCGGCCAGCGCGGGCGGACCGGCCGTGGCCACCGGTGGCGCCGTCAACGAGGCCAGGAACCGGTGCACCTGCGCGACGTCGACCTGCACGATGCTCTGCCCGCGCGGGCTGCGCGCGTTCGGGTTGACCACCGGGATCGTGATGAACTCGATGTTGCCGGCGAGCAGGTTCTGCGCCTGTCGCACGAGCGTCGTCAGGTCCAGACCAGGATCGGTGACCAGCGACTTCTTCATCGCGGTCATCAGGCCGGACAGGCGGCTCGGGCTGGTCAGCGTGCCGGCGGACAGCACCTTGTGCGCTGCCGCCGCCAGGAACACCTGCTGTCGCACGATCCGACCGAGGTCCCCGTTGGGCAGATTCTTGCGCTGCCGCACGAAGGACAGCGCGTTCGCACCGGAGATCGTCTGGACGCCGGACGCGAAGTCGGCGCCGGAGCCGGGATCGGACGTCGAGTGCTTCAGGCACACCCGCACCCCGCCGATGGCCTTGCTGAGCAGGTAGAACCCGTACAGGTTGACCTCGACGTAGTGGTCGACGCGCACCCCGGTCAGGTTCTGCACCGTCTCGATCAACGCCTTCTCGCCGGCCACCGAGGAGCCGGTCCGCGACTTGATCACGCCGTACGCGGAGTTGATCTTGTCGTCCCGGTAACCAGGGATGGACACGTACGTGTCCCTCGGAATCGAGACGGCGTAAGCCTTTCCGCCATTTTTCGGCAGGCGGAGCAGGATGATCGTGTCGGTGTTCAGCCCGGCGTCGAACTGGGTGCGCAACCGGGTGAGCACGCTCGTCGGCAGTGGCGCGCCCTGCGCGTCGGTGCGGCTGTCGTCGCCGACCAGCAGGATGTCGGTGGCGCCGTCGTCCGCCGGCGGCAGGTTGGTCTCACTGCTCACCTGGGCCAGCGCGGTCGTGACATTGGTGCTGGCCTTGAACTGGTGCACGGTGAACCACGCGACACCCGCCGACGCCAGCGCCACCGACGACACCAGCACCACCACGACCTTGCCGACGACCAGTCCGATCCGCTGCCCTCTGTGACGTATCGCCACCACAGTGGTGCCCCCCTCCGCGACACCACCAGGCTAGCCGGGGTGACGGCGACCACAGGGAGCGACCGGGGTGGGGATGGCTGGACCAAGGTCAGTTGACGCACCGCAACCCGTCTGCGGTGATCGGCGCCGTGTCGGTCGCTCCGGATCGGGTGACTGGAGTGGTCACAGGTGTGGTCGTCGTCACGGTAGGTGATGTTGATGTTGCCGTCGAGGTGGCCGGCGGTGCCGGCGTGGTGGTCGGCACGGCCTTGGCGTCGGCAACCAGGTTCCGTACGAAATCCGCCACGTCCCCCGGATCGATCGCGGTCACGTCCGCGCCGCCGACGGTGATGTTGGGGCCGGTCGGGATGGTGTGGAACTGGATGGCGCCACGCGTCAGCCCCTGCATCTGTTCGGCGAAACTCTCGATGTCCCAACCAGAGCTGAGCGTGATCGAGTTCTGCATCGCCTTGGTCAGGGCCGCGATCTTGGTCGGGCTGGTCAGCGTGCCGGTGGACAGCACCTTGTTGGCCAGCGAGCCCAGGAACACCTGCTGCCGCACGATCCGGTCCAGATCGCCACCGGGCAGGCCGTGCCGCTCCCGCACGAAGTTCAGCGCCTGCACGCCGGTCAGCGTCTGCAGGCCGGCCGGGAACGACGCGTGTGTCTGGCTGTCGTGGGTGGCCGCCTTCAGACACACCTCGACGCCGCCGACCGCCTTGGCCATGTCGTAGAAGCCGGCCAGGTTGATCTCCGCGTACCTGTTGATCGTCACGGTGTTCCCGATCAACTGCTCGATCGTGGCGATCAGGTTCTTCCGCCCCGCGGTGTCGGCTTCCTGCTCGATCTGCGCCGAGTTGGTCTGGCCCTCCGCGCGCAGATGGCTCGCCTCCGCGTTGTGCGCGTAGGCGAACGCCGAGTTGAGCCGGTGCTTGCCGTAGCCGCCCGCGATCTGCACGTACGAGTCACGCGGGAACGAGATCGCGACGGCCTGCTGTCCACCCGCCGGGACGTGCAGCAGGATCATGGTGTCGGTGTCCAGTTCACCGGTGTCCGGACCGGCGTGCAGTATGGCCAGTTCGTCGGCCGGCAGCGGGTTGCCGTGCGGGTCGGTCCTGCTGTCCATGCCGACCAGCAGGATGTTGACGTCACTCGTCAGTGGCGGCGGCACGACGGGCGCCGGGCCGGTCGGGGCAGGCGCGGTGTTGCCGAACACGTCGGTTCTGGCGATGCCCTGGTCCAACTGGTGCAGGATCGACCAGTTGTACGCGGTCAAGGTCAGCACCGCGGCCGCCGTCAGGGCGATCAACGACCTGCCGACGCCGTACAGCACGCGGCTGGACGTGGACGGCCGCTGCCAGCGCGGAACCACGGGGGCGGCCGTGACCTCGGGTTCCGGTTCTGACTCGGGTTCGGGTTCCGGCGCGGGTCCGGCCGTGGCTTCGGCAGCCGGTGCCGTGGCCACGTCGTCCTGGGATTTCGCCTGTTCGGGTACTACCGGTTCGGGGACCTCCTGCTGATCGGGAACAACGCCAGCCTCGGGAACCGGACCCGTGCCCGGTTCCGCTGTTGGCGTCGCCTCCGACTCAGCGTCGACGTCCACGTGCGTCCCTCCCGACCTGCGCTACCGCGGACCGATCGCACCTCTCCTCGACGTTAACCCGGTGAACGCCGGTCCGCCCCTCTCCGGTAATACGTATGAGGGAGCCGGAACGTTGCATTTGACGTGCGAGACTTCAGCGTGCTGACAGGTCTGGGGAGGCCCACTGTGGGACAAGTCACTGAGCTGGCACTACTCGTTCCCGGTGGTCGGGGGCAGTTGGGCAGCGACCTGGCCACGCTGGGCAGCCGTTACGGGACTGTGAGTGCGCCCGGTTCCACCGAACTCGACATCACCAGCGATAGTGCCGTGCGTGCCGCGGTGGCCGGGCTGGCCTCGGGTGCCAACGTGGCCGGCCGCACGCCCGTGCTGATCAACGCGGCCGCGTACACGGCCGTGGACGCCGCCGAGAGCGACGAGGACACCGCCCACCTGGTGAACGCGCACGGGCCCGCCGTGCTGGCTCGGGCGTGCGCCGAGTTCCACGTGCCGATGATCCAGGTGTCCACCGACTACGTGTTCGACGGCACCGCGGACCGCCCCTACGAGCCGACCGACGAGGTCGGCCCACACAGCGTCTACGGCCACACCAAGCTGGCCGGTGAGCAGGCCGTCCTGGCCGGTACCGACCGGTCCTGGGTGGTGCGGACCGCGTGGGTCTACGGCGCGGTCGGCAACAACTTCGTGAAGACCATCGCCAAGCTCGAAGGCCAGCGCGACTCACTGTCCGTTGTGGACGACCAGCGCGGCACGCCGACGTGGTCGGCCGACCTGGCCGCCGGCCTGCTCGATCTGGCAGCCGCCATCGCCGAGGGCCGGGCACCGGCACAGCGGGTGCTGCACCGGACCGGCGCGGGCGAAACCACGTGGTTCGGGTTGGCACGGGCGGTGTTCGAGGAGTTGGGCGCCGATCCGGAGCGTGTCCAGCCGTGCACGACGGCGGACTTTCCCCGGCCGGCGCCCCGGCCCGCGTACTCGGTGCTGTCCGACGCCGAGTGGCTGGCGGCCGGTCTCGTGCCCGCGCTGCCGTGGCGGGAAGCGCTCACGGCGCACATGGCCGCTGCCCGAGGGTGACGCCACCACAGGGCTAGAGACAAGTCGCGTTGTTTCAGTCAGAATGCCGTGGTGTCCACACCTGACCTCGACTCGGCCACCATTCCCGAGCTGAACCGGCTGCTGGCCAGCGGCGAACTGACCTCCGTCGACCTCACGGCCGCTTACCTGGAGCGCATCCGTACCGTCGACCCGTTGCTGCGCTCGGTGTTGTTCGTCGACCCGACCGCGCTGATCCAGGCCGCGGACAGCGACCGCCGCCGGAAGGCGGGCGGCACACTCGGGCCGATGGACGGCATCCCCGTGCTGCTCAAGGACAACATCGACACGGCCGACCTGCCGACCACGGCCGGTTCGCGGGCGATGTTGGTCGCACCGCCGGCATCGGACGCGCATCTGGTGCGCAGGCTGCGTGCCGCCGGAGCGGTCATCATCGGCAAGACGAACCTCTCCGAGTGGGCCAACTTCCGGTCCACGAACTCCACCTCGGGGTGGTCCGCGGTCGGTGGGCAGACCGTCAACGCCCATGTGCTGGACCGCAATCCGAGCGGTTCGTCGTCCGGTTCCGGGACCTCCGTGGCCGCCGCGCTGGCCCAGATCGCGATCGGCACCGAGACCGACGGCTCGATCGTCGGCCCGGCGGCGGCGAACGGAGTCGCGGGCTTCAAACCGAGCATCGGCCTGATCAGCAGGGCCGGTGTGGTGCCGATCTCCGGTGAGCAGGACACGCCGGGCCCGATCGCGCGGCACGTGGTGGACATCGCCGTGGCCATGTCGGTGTTGCAGGGCAGGGACCCTGACGACCCGGCGACGGCCGACTACCCGGACGACCAGACATCCGACTATGCGGCTGCGCTGGAGCCGGATGCCCTGCGCGGCAAGCGGATCGGCGTCTGGCACGTGCCGAACGAGAGTGACGAGATCAGCGCGGTCGTCGGGTCCGCAGTGGACCATCTGACGGCCGCCGGTGCGATCGCCGTGCCGGTCGACCTGCCCTACCAGAAAGACATCGGGCCGAACGAGCTGCCCGCGATGTGGGCGGAGTTCCGGCACGACCTTGAGGCCTACCTGGCCACCAGGGTCGGCGTGCCCAGGACGATGGCCGAGCTGGTCGAGTTCAACAAGGCCGATTCCGTTGAGCTGTCCAAGTTCCCGCAGGACCACTTCGAGCACGCGGCAGCCGCGCCCGCGCTGACCGATCCGGAGTACCGCGAGCAGCGTGCCACGGCCACCGACCTGGCCCGGCGGTCGATCGACGAGACTTTGGCCGCCGAGCGGCTGGACGTGCTGGTCGCCGTCACCAACGGGCCTGCGTGGAAGATCGGCTACTACCCGACGGGCGACCGGGACATCGTCGGCTCGTCCAGTGCCGCCGCGGTGGCCGGCTACCCGGCGGTGACCGTGCCGGCCGGATTCATCGGTGCGCTGCCGATCGGCGTGTCGTTCTTCGCGGAGCGGTTCGCCGACGCGAAGGTGCTCGCGCTGGCGGCGGCGTTCGAGCAGGTCAGCAAGGCCCGCAGGCCCCCGACCTACCTGCCGACGATCGACTAGCGGTGGGCCGCTCTGCGGTAGGCGGCCACGGTCGCCTCCGCACAGCGGCGCCACGTGAAGCCGGCCGCGTGCGCTCGGCGGGCGGCCAGCACGGCCGGTGGCGGCGGGTCCGCGATGGCCGCCAGGATGGCGTGGGCCAGTCCTTCGACGTCGCCGTAGGGCACGAGACCGGCCTGGTCACCGGCCACCTCACGCAGCGCGGGCACATCGGAGCACACGACGGGTACGTTGCACGCCAACGCTTCCAGCACCGGTAGCCCGAAACCCTCGTCCCTGGACGGCAGTACCACCACGGCCGCTCCCGCGACCACGCTGCGCAGCTCGGGCTCGGGCAGGTAGCCGGTGCGGATCACTCGACCGTCCACACCGGACATCGACGGACCGGTGATCACCAACGGTGGCAGTTCCGGGGTCGCAGCGTGTGCCCTGCTCAGCACGTCGAGCCCCTTGCGTGGCCCCTCGGCGCCGACGAACAGCAGGTACCGCTCGGGCAGCCGGAGCCTGCGCCGCAGCTGCTCGGACGGCGGCAACGCGGTGAACCACGCGGCGTCCACGCCCAACGGGGTCACCATCACCCGTTCGGATGGCACGCCCAGCCGTTCCACGACGGCACCGGCGACCGCCTTCGTCGGCGTGCACACCACTCTGGCCCGCGTCGCCGACCGCTGCACCAGCTGTGGCAGTTCCCGGTCGCTGGGTGGCAGTTCGTCGGGTGCGTCCAGGAACGCCAGGTCGTGGATCGTCAGCACACCACCGGCCCGTGCGGCTACCGGGAGCACGAAGTTGGTGCCGTGCACGACATCGGAGAACCCGGCGATCAGCTCGATCGGCGGGAACGACGAGCGCAGCCAGCACCGGCGCAGCAGCCGGGCCGAACAGGGCAGGCCACGCGCCCACACGTCGTGCGGCAGCACGTGCCGCAGCGCCCGCCAGCCACGCAGGGTCAGCGCGACCGCCCGGATGTCCACGCCGGGCATGGACGCCAGTTCCTCGGCCAGCGCCGCCGTGTAGCGGCCGACCCCGGTGCGCTGCCCGAGCAGCGGCGTGCCGTCGATGAGCACCCGGATGCGGTTACTCGCCATCGGGTCGCTCCGGCTGCTGGCCACCGGCCAGCCGACGCAGCCGCCCGGCCGCCCGCCGCGCCACCTCGGTCGGCCCGCCCGCGCTCAGGTACTCCTTGACCAGCCGGGCATCCCTGCGCACCAGGCCACCCGCCTTGAGCGGCTCGTCCCGGGTCAGCGGTCCGTTGCCGGGCAGCCGGTCGGCGGCCGGCCGGGGCGAGCGGACATAGCCGGTCAGCGGCGCCAGCACGCGCTCCCAGGTGTAGCGCTCCCGCACCACGGCGATCCGTTCCCGGCAGCCGGCAGCGAACTCCTCGTCGTACATGGCCAGGTCGAGGGCGTCGGCCAGCGCCTGCGGGTCACACGGCGGCACCACGACACCGAGCCGTTCGGCCCGCACCAGGTCGGCGAACGAGTCGCCGTCGGTGGTCACGATCGGCAGCGACGCCCACAGGTAGTCCAACACCCTGGTGCGGAACGCGAACGTCGTCTCCACGTGGTGGAAGTGAGTGGTGACACCACAGTCGGCGTCCAGCAGCCAGTTCTGCCGGTCCGCGTAGGGCACCCAGTCCTCGTTGAAGAACACGTGCCGGCCGGTCAGTTCCAGCCGGTCGGCCAGCGACCTGGTGCGGGCACCGATGTCCATCTCCGGCACCTCGGGATTGGGGTGCCGCATGCCGAGGAACAGCAGCCGCAGGTCGGCCCGCCTGGTCGCCAGCTCACCGATCGCGCGGATCAGCGTCAGCGGGTCGAACCAGCTGTAGACACCACCGGCCCACAGCACGACCTTGTCGTCCGCGCCGACACCGGGCAGCACCCCGCGCGCACCGGGACCGGTCCGCGTCGGCGGCTTGCCCGGCAGCCCGAACGGCACCACGGCCAGCAACGAGTCGGCGGTCGGATCGGCGTCGTAGAGCTGCGGGGTGAGCCTGCCCAGCGCGGCAAGGTGGCCGAGCCAGAAGTGCCGCTGCCGGTCGGAGGCGCACAGGAAGAAGTCGCCCCGGCGCAGTTGCGTGTTGAGCACCTTCGTGACGCCGATCAGGTCCTTGGCGCGCTGCTCGTCGGTGTCCCGCTTGCCCTGCTCCAGCAGCTCAAGGTGCATCGGGTCGTAGATGTCGCAGACCACGAGTTTCCTGGAGTCACGGTGTTTCAGCTCCGGCGCCAGCTCCAGCGCGTGGCCCTGGAGTACCACGACGTCGGCCCACGCCACGTGGTCGGCCAGGTCGCGGCGGCGCACCATCAGCACCGGGAACGGCGCGTCGACGGCCTCGCCGCTGGGATTCGTGCTGACCAGCCGGACGTCGTGCTCACCGGAGAGCACCTCGGCCATGTGCCACGCGCGGATCGCAGGGCCCGCCATCCGCCTGGTGATCGCGTCCCCGGTCACCACGAGCACTTTGCGCGGCCGCCCGAACGCCTCCTCGATGCCGAACACCTCGACCAGCAGGTCGTGTGCGGCCAGGTAGCGGGGCAGTGGGTAGGCAGGCTCGGTCGCCTTGCGCAGCAACGGAAGCAAGTCGGCGTCGGTGCGCACCCTGGCTGCCTGCTCGACCTTCCTGGACTTGGCCAGCGAGCCGAGCATCTCGACGAACTGGTCGATCGCCAGCACGCCGGCCAGAGTGGTGCGCGGGATGCTGACGTGGGTCGGCTCGTCGCCGGTCCGCTTCGTGATCTCCAGCTGCGTCGGGTCGACGTCACCGCGAGCGGTCGCCCTGCGTACCGCGAGGGCCAGCGCTGCCGGCAGTGCGACCGCCAGCGTCTCGTCGGACACGTTCTTGTACAGCGCGGCCAACGCGTTGCGCTCCAACAGGTACAGCTCACGCGCGCCGTCCGCGCCGTCCGCTTTGGACATTGAGGCGTGGTGCCGGTGGAAGGCGATCGACGTCGGCTCGTAGCGCACCCGCCAGCCACGCAGGTTCAACCGCCAGCCGAGGTCGACGTCCTCGTAGAACATGAAGAACCGTTGGTCGAACCCGCCGATCTCGGCGAACAAGTCGGCCCGCACGAACATCGCGGCGCCGGTCGCGAACAGCACGTCCCGCGCGGCCTCGTGCCGGTCGGCGGACAGCTCGGCGATCGGCCTGCCCGCGTCGGGCTTGTAGCCCATGCCGAACCAGGTCAGCCCGGCGTCCACGTAGTCGACCGTCTCGCCCGACCAGTCCAGCACCTTGCTGGCCACCGACGCCACCGTCGGGTCGGCCCGCAGCACGGCGACGGCGGCCCGCGCCCAGTCCGGGTCCGGCCGGGCGTCGTTGTTCAGCAGGGCCAGCACCTCGCCGGTGGCGTGCCGGGCGCCCAGGTTGCAACCACCGGCGAACCCGAGATTGGTCGGCGACTCGATCAGCGTCACACCGGGCAGTTCGGCCTTGACGCGGCGGGCGCTGTCGTCACCGGAAGCGTTGTCCACACAGACCAGTTGCAGCCGGTCGGCCGGGTAGTCCAGATCGGCGCCCAGTGCACGCAGGCAGGTGATCGTGTCGTCGGCGCCGCGATAGTTCACCACCACGACGGACAGCGTCGGCAGCACGTGTACATCCCTTCCGGGTCCGGCCGTCATCGGCCCGCCCACGCATTCCACACCACGGACCTGCGTGCCGTACTCCGCCGCCCGATCCGCCACCGGGCCATCATGGCGGCCGGTGAGTGGATCAGTATCTCGGTCAGCACGAGCAGCCGCAGCCGGATGGTGAAGTTCGCGGCATCCGGCCTGTTCGCACGGAATGGCAGTACCGCCGTGAGCACGGCGAACCGGACCAGCTGCCCGGCCGCGACCTGGGCCGGAGCGCAGCGCAGCAGCATGAGCAGGCGGTTGCGCTCGTTCCAGCGGTGGAACCGGAACGAGCCAGGCCTGCTGCTCGCGCCGTGCAGATGCGTGGCCACGGCGCTCGGCACGGCGAGCACGCGCCAGCCGGCCAGCCGCAGCCGCCAAGCCGTGTCGGTGTCCTCGTAGTAACAGAAGAAGCCGCGCGGCACCCCGCCCGCCTCGGCCAGCGCCGACGTCCGCAGCAGCGCGGCGCCACCGCAGAAGCCGAACGGGTTGGCGTCAGTCGTGACATCAACGCCGTGCCCGTCGGCGGTCAGCGCGACACCCGTCGACTGGACCTCACCGTCCGGCCTGGTCAGCACGGCCCCGGCTGCCGACGCCGTCGGATCGGCGTCCAGCGCGTCCTCCAACTCGGCCAGCCAGTCCGGGTCGGGTGCCGCGTCGTCGTTGAGCCATGCCACGAACGGGGTGTGCACGGTCGGCAGTGCGGCGGCAAGACCGCCCGCGTAGCCCTGGTTCCTGGCCAGTCGCAGCACTCGCGGCCGCGACTTGTGCGACGCCAGGATGTCGGCCGTGCCGTCATCGGATGCGTTGTCCAGCACCAATGTCGAGTGTGGACGGTGTTGGTCGGCGAGTGTGTCCAGGCACCTGTCGATGTACTCACGCCCGCGCCAGGTGACGACCACGACGGTGCTGCGCACCCCGGCCGACTCCGCCACCATTGGCCGACCGTACCGGCAGGCCCCGGCCGGTCGTGCTGCCGATACCCGATTGGTCATGGGACGCTGGTCACCGTGCCCGAGCTCGTCGTGCTCGTCGAACAGTTACTGGCGCCGGTGCCTGGCGGCACCGGCCGGTACACGCGCGAACTGGCCGCGGCACTGGCCGCCACCGCACCGCCGGACTGGGTCGTGTCCAGCGCGGTGTCCCGGCGCGGTGATCCGTCGGGTGCGGTGATTCCCGGCGTGGACGGCCCGAAGGTGCTGCCGCTGCGGCCGCGTGCACTGACCTACGCGTGGGAGCACGGCTGGCCACTGTGGCCAGGTGGCGACTCGGTGCACGCCCCGACTCCCTTGGCACCCGCGTCCGCGAAGCGCGGCAAGGGCCTCGTGGTCACAGTGCACGACACCGTCCCGTGGACCCACCCGGAGACACTGACCAAACGCGGCGCGAACTGGCACCGCAAGGTGATCAGCAGGGCCACCTACCAGGCGGGCGCGATCGTGGTGCCGAGCAGCGCGGTGGCCGCCGAACTGACCCAGCACGCGCCCGGCACCGCCCGGGTGCACGTGATCCCGCCCGGCATGACCGCCGCGTTGGCCGCACTGCCCGACCAGGACGCGACGTTCCGGATCCGCGGCAGGCTCGGGCTGCCGGAGCGTTACCTGCTCGCGGTCGGCACCGTGGAGCCGCGCAAGGGCCTCGACATCCTCGTGGACGCGCTGACCAGGCCGAACGCGCCGGATCTGCCGCTGGTGGTGGCCGGTCAGCCCGGCTGGGGCGGCATCGACCTGCACGACATCGCGCGCAGCAGGGGACTGCCGGCGGAGAAGTTGACCGTGCTGGGCAAGGTCACCGACGCCGAACTCGCCGTCGTGCTGCACGGGGCGGCCGCGTTCGTGATGCCGAGTCTTGCCGAGGGGTTCGGGCTGCCGCTGCTGGAGGCGATGGCGGCCGGCGTGCCGGTGGTGCACTCGGACGCTCCGGCGCTGGTCGAGGTGGCCGCCGGTACCGGTGTGCTGGCACGACGGCAGGACCCGGTGGCGCTGTCCAAGGCGTTGCGCAGCGTGTTCTCCGACAGGGCCCGGACGGCGGCGAAAGTGGCGAATGCCCAGCTCCGCGCGGCGAACTACACGTGGGAACGTACCGCCCATCTGGTGTGGAACGTCCACCTGGAACTATACCAAAATCGGCTTATCGGGTGATTTGTCGAGCTGGACCGGTTACCTGTGTCGTTCCGCATCACCACACAGCGTCGCCGCCGTAGGCTGCCATCGTGTCCCACGCAGAACCCAGCGTGTTGATCGACGCCACCGCCGTCCCCGCGGACCGTGGTGGCGTTGGTCGTTACGTCGACTCGCTGGTGGCTGCCCTGGACACGGCCGGTACCCGGCTGTCCGTGGTCTGCCAGCCGAGGGACGCCGCGCTGTACCAGGGGCTGGCGCCGCGCTCCAGGGTGCTGGCCGCCACCGAGGCCGTCGCGACCCGGACGGCCCGCCTGACCTGGGAACAGACGACGCTGCCCTTTCTGGCGCGGCGGCTCGGCGCCGACGTGCTGCACTCCCCGCACTACACGGCTCCGCTGGCCGTGTCGGCCGCGTCCGTGGTCACGCTGCACGACGCCACGTTCTTCACCGACGCCGTGCTGCACTCGTCGGTGAAGGCCAGGTTCTTCCGGGCGTGGACGAAGGCCTCACTGCGCAGGGCGCAGCTGTGCATCGTGCCCAGCCAGGCGACCGCCGCCGAACTGGTCCGGGTGGCCGCCGCTGATCCGCGCACGTTGCACGTGGCTCCGCATGGTGTGGACACCGACCTGCTGCATCCGCCGTCGATGGAGGAGGTCCGGCGGGTGCGGGACGGCCTCGGCCTCGGCGACACCGACTACGTGGCGTTCCTCGGCGCGCTGGAGCCACGCAAGAACGTGCCAGCGTTGATTCGCGGCTTCGCGCAGGCGTGCAAGGGCAGGGCGAAACCGCCCGCGCTGGTGTTGGCCGGTCAACCGGGCTGGGACGGCCAGGTGGAGCGGGCGCTGGACGCGGTGCCCAGGCGGTTGCGCGTGCTGCGGTCCGGTTACCTGCCGTTCGAGTGGCTGGCCGGTTTCCTCGGTGGCGCGCAGCTGGTGGCGTACCCGAGTCTCGGTGAGGGCTTCGGCCTGCCGGTGCTGGAGGCGATGGCGGCAGGTGCGTGCGTGCTGACCACGCGGCGGCTGAGCCTGCCCGAGGTCGGTGGGGACGCCGTCGCGTACTGCGGTGTCGGCACAGGGGACATCGCGGCCGCGCTGACCGACCTGTTCGACGACCCGGCCCGCCGATCGGTGCTGGCGTCGGCCGCGCAGCTGCGGTCCAAGGAGTTCACCTGGGCCGGCAGCGCCGACCGGCACCGCGAGGCCTACGACCGGGCCGCGGTGCTCTACCGCAAGGGCCGCTGACCACCGGGACAGGCGGGCGGGCACAATGTTCGACCGTGACCGAGCCGACACGCTACGGCGACGCCCTGGGTGTAGTGACCGTGACCTACTCGCCGGGCGAGACCCTGGAGCGGTTCCTGGACAGCCTGGCCAAAGCGACCACCCGCCAGGTGCGGGTGGTGTTGGCGGACAACGGATCCACCGACGGCGCACCGGAACGCGCCGCCAACCGGCCCGGGGTCGAGTTCCGGCCCACCGGCGGCAATCTCGGCTACGGCGGCGGCGCGAACCAGGGCGTGCGCGCGCTGCCACCCGAGGTCGGCTGGGTCGTGGTGGCCAACCCGGACGTCGAGTGGGGCGTCGACTCGCTGGACATCCTGCTGGACGCGGCCGCGCGGTGGCCGCAGGGTGGCGCGTTCGGTCCGCTGATCCGGGAGACGAACGGCGTGGTCTACCCGTCGGCCCGGCTGCTGCCCTCGGTCGGCCGGGGCATCGGTCACGCCGTGTTCAGCCGGATCTGGCCTGGCAACCCGTGGACCAGGGCGTACCGGCAGTCCGACACGACCGTCACCGAGCGGACGGCGGGCTGGCTGTCCGGCTCGTGCCTGCTGCTGCGCCGGGCGGCCTTCGAAGCGGTACACGGCTTCGACGAGCGCTACTTCATGTACTTCGAGGACGTCGACCTCGGCGACCGGATCGGCAGGGCGGGCTGGCAGAACGTGTACGTGCCCAGCGCCGAGGTGATGCACATCGGCGGGCACTCCACGTCCCAGGCGTCGGCGAAGATGCTGGCCGCACACCACAGCAGCGCCTACCGGTACCTGGCCGACCGGCATCCGGGCGCGCTCTGGACACCGGTACTGGCCGCGATCAAGGCGGCGCTGGCGGTCCGGTTGAAACTGGAGACCCGGCGGGGCTGATCTACTGTCCGTCCAGCCGGCGCGACATCGAGCTGCGCTGAGTGCTGGGCTGCTGCGTGGTAGGCACGAGGCCGTCCAGCTGGCGTGGGGTCGGCTGCGGGTCGTCGTGCCGCTGTTGCGGGGGCTGCTGTTCCGGCCAGCCGTTGTTCACCGGTGGTTGCGGAACCGCCTGGTGCTGGCCGGACTGGTACTGACCGGACTGGGGCGGGTAACCCGGGTAGGGCACGGGCTGATGCGGTCCGGTCTGGTACTGGCCACCGCGCTGCTGATAGCCCGGCGGGGGTTGTTGCTGTGGCGGTGCCTGGCCGCGCGCCACGCCGGCCGGGATGACCATGGTCGAGTCGGACTCGTCACGGTGATCGGCTGCCTGCACGACCGATCTGGGGATCTGCACGGTGCTGGACGCGTCCATCGGGGAAACCGCGTCGTCGGGGGTGACCACGAACACGCCTCGGGACCGAGCACGGGCCAGTGCCGCGTCCGCCCGCTCACGGGGGTCCATACATCGACCTCCCCTGCACCGGTCGGTCCGCACCCGGTCGGGCCGGGCATCTCTGTAAGACTATTACTTTCCCGGCCCGCTGTCAGACCAGGAGGAGACTGGCATGGTGTCATCCCGTGAGGCCCGAGTGGTGGGTGCCGCGCCCTACGCGTTCATCGGGTCGTCCGGCGCCGGGAAGGAGACGGCGGAGGCGCTGAAGGACGCGATCGGGGACCGAGCCAAGGTCCAGGTCTGGTACCAGAACACGTTCGCGCCGTCAATCACCAACGTCGAATCGCTGGAACGCATCATCAACTCCGACGTCAATCTTGCGGTACTCGTCATCACGCCGGACGACCTTCGGGATCGAGGGGCGGGGCCGCGTTTGGTGGCCAGGGACAACATCATTTTCGAGCTGGGCCTGTTCATGGGTCGATTAGGCCGGAGTCGAACTTTCGGATTGGCCTGCGCCCACTGTGATGTTGAGGTGCCAACGGATCTGCTCGGCGTGTCCTGGGTGATGTACCGACATCCGCACGAGGAGCTAGAAAATGCTGCCAATCGGGTGGATGCTTTGGAACTCATTCGCAATTCACTGACCGGCGCGGTTGACGAGACCCTGCGTTCCGTTGCCGATTCGGCGAACGAGCCGGTGCGGGCGATCGGTTCGGCCGACCTCGTCAAGGCATACCCGATGCGTGGCCTCGTCGGCAGATCCCGGTGGAACGACATAATCCGGGACGCGTCGCGGCACATCTGGCTGTACGGCATGGCGGAGCACGGCTATGCCGAGGACGACGAGGTGCCGGTGATTCTGGAGAACGTAGCACGGGACAACTGCGACATCCGAGTGCTCCTGATCGCACCGTCCTGGCCGGGCCTGGACGGCATCGACGACGACGAGGACAACCCGAGGGGCACGCTCGCCGCTCGCACCAGGGCATCGTTGCAGCGATTTTCGAGGATGCGGGAGAAGTGTGACGGACGAATGCGGATCAGAACCTATTCCTCGGGTCCCGCAGTCAGCATCGTGCGTGGTGACAGTAAGATGCTGATGACACCGTACGTCCGGTTCATGTTGGGCAACAACTCGCCGACATTCGATCTCGACCGTGCCAGCAACGACGGTCTCTTCGACCGATACTGTCATCACTTCGAGCGGGCTTGGGCGCTCGCGACGGACTGGGATGCCACATGACTGATCGGGAGAAAATGCAATCGGAACTGTCGATGAGCGAGGCCGTGGTCGTCGAGTCGGAACTGTTGGTCGACAAGCCGAAGCGGTTCGTCCGCGAAGTGGTCCGGATGCCGGATGGGCTGACCATCGACTGGTATTACGTCGATACACCGTCAAGTGTCGTTGTGCTGCCGGTCACCGAGGACGGCATGCTCGTTTTTGTGCGCCAGTATCGGCACAATCTCAAAAAATTCACCGTCGAACTGCCGGCGGGTGCGGTGAACGACAGCGAATCTTTCGAACACGCTGCCCTGCGCGAACTGCGCGAGGAGACGGGCTACGTGACCACCGCCGCGAGTTCCATCGAAATACTGGGTTCCTTCTACGCGCTGCCGTCGGAAACGAACCGTTACGTGACGTTCGTGCTGGTCAAGGATGTGTGCCGAGTCGAGCAGTCACTGCCATCGGGTGATGGCCAGATCGAACGCTACTTCGACATGCGGCCACACCTGCTCTCTCCGAGTGACGCCCTGGCCAACATAGGCAAGGACATCCTCGGTGTTGAGACGGCGATGGTGCTGATGCTGGCCAAGGCGGCGCTCAGGTCAGCACCTGACCCGCCTCCTGCAGGTCCTTGACAGTGTCGATGCCCCGCCAGGCGCCGGTGATGCGGTAGGCAAACAGCCGGTTTTCCCTGGCCAGCATCGGAAACGTGGTGTCCTCGTGGTCACCGATGTCGGGCAGCAGGTCGGTGGTCGTCGGATCGAACACGTAGATCCCGGCGTTGATCCAGTACGGTAGCAGCGGAGCTTCGACGAAGCTCTCCACTGTGTTGTCCTCGCCGATCTGCAGGACGCCGTACGGGCAGCGGTACTGGGCGACGGCGACGGTGGCTGCTGCGCTGTTCTTCGTGTGCTGGGCGCAGATCTCGCTGACAGAGTCGTCGGTCAGGACATCGCCGTTGAGCCCCATCCATGGCTCGTCCTGGAATGGCAGGCTGTGCGCGCCGAACTTGAGACCTCCGCCTCGGCCGAGCCGACTCTCCTCCCGGATAGTGGTCACGGAAAGCGGCAGCGGCGTGGTCTCGACGAACCGTTCGAAGACGTCGGCCCGGTAACCACAGGCGACCACGACATGTGTGATGCCCCCAGCGGCAAGCCACTCGACCTGGCGTTCGAAGATGGTCTTGCCGGCGATCTCGACCAAAGGCTTGGGTCGGTCGTCGGTGTACGGTCGCAGCCGGGTCGCTATGCCGCCGGCCAGCACGACGGCTTGCCGAGCTTTGGGTGTGGTCACGACATGGGAGGATAGCGTCCGTGAAGTGGCGAGTACCGTGCGGTTGTTGACCGTCGGGACCGAGCGGGTCCGGCAGTGGCGACCGGCATTTCCGCTGGATCTGCCCGCCGTCATCGGTCCGCTCCGCCGGGGACCCGGTGATCCCATGTTTCGCCTCGACGCGCATGGCACGCACTGGCTGGCCGGCAACACACCGGCCGGCGCCGGCAGCCTGGCACTGCGCCGAGCCGCTGACGGCGAGGTCTCCGCGTCGGCGTGGGGTCCCGGTGCCGACTGGCTGTTGGACGGCGTGCCGGCGCTGTTGGGCGCGCAGGACGACGACAGCGGATTTGTCGCCCACCATCCGGTGATCGCGACCGGCAGGCGGCAGCTGCCCGGCTTGCGGATCGGTGCCAGTGGCCGGGTGTGGGACGTGTTGTTCGCCGCTGTGCTGGAGCAGAAGGTGACCAACATCGAGGCACGGCGGTCGTGGCGCGAGCTGGCATGGCGGTTCGGTGCCGAGGCACCCGGTCCGGCGCCCACCGGCACCCGCGTCCCACCGACGCCCAGGGTGTTGTTGGGGCTGCGCGACTGGGAGTGGCACAAAGCAGGCGTGGACGGCGCGCAGCGGCGCACGCTGGTCAATGCGGCCCGGGTGGCGCACCAACTGGAGAAGGCCGTCGGCCTCGGTGGCGTCGCGGGCCGGGACCGGTTGCGGCTGGTGCCCGGCATCGGCGTGTGGACGGCGGCCGAGGTGGCACAGCGGGCCTGGGGTGACCCGGACGCGGTGAGCTTCGGCGACTTCCACCTGGCGCACAACGTGGGCACGGCCCTGGTCGGGCACCGGCTGGACGACGCCGGTATGGCCGAGATCCTGGCGCCGTACGCACCGCAGCGCTACCGGGCGGTCCGCTACATCGAGGCGGCCGGGATCCGGGCGCCCAGTTTCGGTCCCAAGTTCAGCCCGCGCGACTTTCGGCGTTCGTGAGGCGGGCGCGGGCCGCGTCGATCAGGTCGGTGAGGTCGCCGCCGGGTGGGTCGTCAACGGGCCACCAGCGCAGGTCGTCGGACTCCGCACTGCGCACCGGTTGGGCGCCTTCCGGTGCGTGCACCAGAAAACGCACGTCCAGGTGCCTGGTCGGGATGCCGAGCGAGCACGTCACCGGGTGCACGCCGACGTGCAGCGGCAGGGGGTCGATCCGCAGGCCGTCGATGCCGGACTCCTCGGTGGCCTCGCGCAGCGCGGCACCGACCAGCGTGCGATCACCGGGTTCGCAGTGCCCGCCGAGTTGCAGCCACGCGCCCACCCTGGGATGCAATGTCAACAGCGTTCGCTCGCCCGAGTGATCCAGGACCAGCGCCGACGCCGTGATGTGGCCGGCGGCGCACGATCGCAGGCAGGCGTCCTCGCGAGCGGCCAGGAACGCCAACAGGGCCTGGCGTAACGGCTCCTGGCCGTACTGGTCCGGCCGCCATGCGCTCAGTGCCGCCACGGCGTCCGCGTGTGGCCCGGTCACCGTTCGATCAGGCCGTCCGGGAGGTCCAGGCCCGGCCGCACGACCAGCGGGCCGTCCTCCGGATGGCCGACCGCTACCGCACCGAGCGGCTCCCAGTCGGCCGGCAGGTCCAGTACCGACCGCACCACGTCGGCGGCGAAGATCGTGGACGACACCCAGCACGAGCCGAGCCCCTCGGCGGCCAGCGCGACCAGCAGTCCCTGCACCGCACCGCCCGCCGCCACCGTGAACATCGTGTGCTCAGCGGCGTTGCGGCGCGGGTCGGGATAGGTGTGCTGGCCGTCCGGGATGAGGAACGGCAGCACGATCTCCGTGGCGCCGTACAGCAGGTCGCCGCGCGCCACCCTGCGGTCGATCTGTGCCGCCGTGAACTCGTCGCCACGCAGGTCATCACGCCACGTCGACCGCATCTCGTCCAGCAGTTTCATCCGAAGTGGACGGTTGCGGACCCAGACGAAGCGGACCGGGTGGGTGTGGTGCGGTGCCGGCGCCGTCAGCGCCGCGGCCACCGCCCTGCGCAGCGCCTCCGCGTCCACCGGCTGTGGCGTGTACCTGCGCACGGAACGCCGCAGCAGCACGGCTTCCCGCCGACCCTGCTCGATCGCCTCGTTCGTGCCCAGCCGGAACAGGTCCTCGTCAACCGGCCGGACCAGGTCGTGTGCCGTCGATCCGTCGTCCACGATGGACAAACCGCGGATCACGGCGGCCGGCACGCCGCCCAGCTTGCCCTTGACCAGGTCGGCCGCGGACGCGATCTCGTCGGCCAGCGCCACCTCGGTGACCGCGAGTTCGTTGCCCTGCGGGTCGATCGTGCCCTCGTAGCGGTGCAGCACGGTCAGCCCGGCGGCACCGATCGCGGCATCCGTCTGGCCGATCCGCCACGCCCGGCCCATGGTGTCGGTGACCACCACGGCCACGTCCACGCCGAGCAGTTCACGCAATGCCGAACGCAGCCGGGCCGCCGACCCGTCCGGGTCCGCCGGCAGCAGCGCCACCTCACCGGCGGCGACGTTGGACGCGTCCACCCCGCTGGCCGCCTGCACGACGCCGAGCGAGTTCTCCGTGATCATGAAGTTGGCGAACCGCGCGACCACCCGGACCGCCTCGGACACCACCAGTTCCCGCCGGGCCGCGTCCCGCGCTGCTGGATCGGCCGGCACGTCGACCAGCCTGCCCTCCACCTTCGAGAACGCCTTGCTGGTCACCACCAGCACGTCCCCGTCGCGCAGCCAGGGTGCCGCCGCCGCGATGGCCGCGGCGAGATCGTCGCCGGGCCGGAATTCCGGCAGGCCGGCGACCGGCAGGATCTCCACCGAACCGCTCGCGTGATCCCTCACAGCCGAGCCCCGGCCAGGTCGAGCGCCTCCAGTGCCATCTTCGCCGTGGCCTCCGTCGTGGTCATCATCAGCGGGATCGACCGGACCTCGACACCGGGCACGTCCGCGGTGTCGGCGGTGTGCACGAGCCAGCCGTCCAGTACACCCTCGGCGTCACCGCGCGCGCCGAGCAGCCGGCCGACGGCCTCGGCGGTGGTGGGCAGGCCGATCGCGGTCAGGCACGCGTCCGCCATGCCGCGCACCGGCCGGTCGCTCACGATCGGGGACAGCCCGACGACGCCTGCCTTCGTCTCGCGCAGCGCCGTCCTCACGCCGGGCACCGCGAGGATCGTGCCGATGCTCACCACGGGGTTGGACGGCGCGAGCAGCACGGCGTCCGCCTCCGCGATCGCCTCCACCACACCGGGCGCGGGCTTCGACTCCTCGGCGCCGACCGGCACGATCGAGTGAGCGGTGAGTTCGGCGTGGTAGCGCACCCACCACTCCTGGAAGTGCACCGCCTTGCGCTCGGCCGGGGCGCCGTCGGTGCTCGGCACGTCGATCACCACGTGGGTCTCGACGCGGTCGTCACTCATCGGCAGCAGCCGCACACCGGGTTGCCAGCGGTCGCACAGGGCCTTGGTGACGTCGGACAACGCGTAACCCGCGCGCAGCATCCGGGAGCGCACCAGGTGTGTCGCGATGTCCCGGTCGCCGAGGCCGAACCACGTCGGATCGGCGCCGTATGCGGCCAGTTCCTCGCGGACCGCCCAGGTCTCGTCGGCACGGCCCCAGCCTCGGCCGGTGTCGATGCCGCCGCCCAGGGTGTACATGCAGGTGTCCAGATCAGGACACACCCGCAACCCGTGCATCCACACGTCGTCGCCGATGTTCACCAACGCGGTTATCTCGTGTTCGGAGCCCTCGGTCGGTCCGACCGGAGCCATGCCAAGAGCGGCCTTCACGCCGAGCAGGAACCGTGCCCCGCCGACGCCGCCGACCAGTACGACCACCTTCACAGAACATCATCCTCGCACGGGGTACCCGAACAGCCTCAGCGGCGCCAGAACAGGAAGTCGCTCTGGCCCAGCTGGGCCAGGATCGGATCGCCGCCGACACCGCTGAAGATGTGATAGGTCAGGTTGAAGAAAGCCTCGTTGACCGACGTGACTCCGATCAGCAGCACGAACAGCACCAGCGGCGCCCACGGCCGCACCTGGGCACCGAACCGCCTGGCCTCCGGCGGCAGCCACGGCTCGATCGCGCCCCAGCCGTCCATGCCCGGGATCGGCAGGATGTTCAGGATGAACGCCAGGATCTGGAGCAGCGCCAGGTAGGACAGGCCGAAGATGAGGAACGCCGATCCGAAGAAGCCGGCCGGCGCCGGGATGAGCCGGATCACCTGGACCAGGATCACGCCGATCAGCAGGTTGGACAGCGGGCCGCCGAGCGACACCATTGACTCGACCCGCTTCGAGCGCAGCAGCCGGTGGTCCACCCACACCGCGCCGCCGGGCAGCGGGATGCCACCGAACGCCAGCAGCAGCAATGGCAGCACGATGCTGAACACCGGGTCGGTGTAGCGGCGGATGTCCAGCGTCAGGTAGCCCTTGTCGCGGACCGCCCAGTCACCGCCCTTGTATGCGATGAACGCGTGGCTGAACTCGTGCAGGCAGAGCGATGCGCCCCAGCCGCCGAGGATCAGCAGCAGCGTGCCGCCCTCGACCACGGCGTCGTTCTGCGATGTACCCAGTGTGGTGAGAAAGCCGCCGACCACAGCGGCTATGACGATGCCGATGAAGATCGGGCTCGGCCGGATCCCGGAGCGGTTCACCACACCAGTCTGCCGCTCCCGTCCGGCGGTCGTGCCGGAAGGGCCGATGTTTCTTGATCGCGCAACGTTTCACGTGAACCGAAACATCCTCCTGATTGTTACGCCTGTCCCCCCGACGTGTGCATTCGGCTTGACCGTCTGGCATGACACAGGTGTAATCACACTGGTGTCATTCGTGGTGCGGGAAGGGCATGACGAGTGGCGTCCGCCATAGGGGAGTGCGAGAGGGTGAGGAGGCGGACGGGGAGATGTGGGAGCTGTCCGACGAACACGCCGAAGATCGGGAGGGGCCGCCGGCCGAGCAGGTCGGTGTGCTGATCGATCTTTTCGACGAGGCAGAAGAACCGGAGTGGCAGGACAGGGCGCTGTGCGCGCAGACGGACCCGGAGGCGTTCTTCCCGGAGAAGGGCGGTTCCACCCGTGAGGCGAAGCGCATCTGCCAGGGCTGTGACGTGCGTTCGGAGTGCCTGGAGTACGCGCTGGCACACGACGAGCGGTTCGGCATCTGGGGTGGCCTGTCCGAACGGGAACGACGCAAGCTGAAGAAGCGCGCGGTCTAGCGGTTTCGGGGGAATATCAGGTATCACCGGTCGGTAGAGCCGAGCTAACAGGGTTGAGCTGACAGGTGGACCGGTAGTGGCTGTTCGGCCGAGCACCGAACCGGTGCTCGCGGTGCTCGTCTGTCATGACGGGCAACAATGGTTGCGTGAGGCCCTGTCCGCGCTGCGCAGGTGCTCACCAAGGCCACGGCACGTGTTGGCGGTGGACACGGGATCCACCGACCGCACGGCGGAACTGCTGGCCGAAGCCGCCAGCGGTCCGCAGCCGGTGCTGGATGGCGTGCTCACTCTTGGTCGGGACACCGGTTTCGGCGCGGCTGTGGGGGCCGCCGTCGACGCCGGTGTGACCCGGTGGGGTGATCCCGGCAAGTGGATCTGGTTGCTGCACGACGATTCCGCGCCGGAACCCGACTGTCTCGGAGTGCTGCTGCGCACGGCGGAACTGTCCCCGTCGGCCGGGCTGCTCGGCCCGCTCGCGCTGGACTGGGCCGATCCGAGACTGGTCGTCGAGGCGGGTCTGTCCACCGACGCGTCCGGCCATCGGCAGACCGGTGTCGGACCGACCGAATTGGACTGGAGCCAATTCGGTGATTCCGTGACAGACCAGGAAAGTTTCGCTTCGAGTGCATTCGAACAGAGCACCGAGGTGCTCGCGGTGTCCTCGGCGGGCACGCTGATCCGGCGGGACATCTGGACCGAGATCGACGGCTACGACCCGGCTTTGCCGTTGCTGCGCGACGATCTTGACTTCGGTTGGCGGGTGAACAGGTCCGGCCATGTCGCGCTGTGCGTGCCGGCCGCGCGCCTGCGCCACGCCCGTGCCGTCACCAGGGGACTTCGGCCACCGGACGCCCTGGCCGGCACTTCCGTGCGGACCGCGGATCGCATGCACGGCGTGCGTACGGTCCTGGTGAACTGCACCACGATCGGGTTCATTGTCGGACTGCCCCGAATCGTGGTGCTGTGCCTGCTCCGCATGATCGGCTTTACGTTGCTGCGCAGGCTCTCCGACGCCCGAGCCGAGGCTGTCACGGTCGGTCGGCTGCTCGGTGGCCGAGCCGGTCTGCTCGCGGCACGGTCGGCCCGCTCGGCCACGGCGACGGCGGGCGGCCGGCAGGTGCGCGGCCTGCTCACCAGCCGGACCACCCGGCTGCGCAACGTGTTCCGGGGCGGAGTGGCCAGTTGGGTGCGGCGCAGGGCGGCCGCCGACGCGGCACTCGGCAGGCTCCCTGTCGATCCGAACCGGACCGGCTGGCTGGCCCCACACGAACCCGCGGTGCGGCCGGTCGGGCCCGCCGCCCTGCCCGCCGGTGCGCTGGGCAGGCGTGGCCCCAGTCGGGTGGCCGGGTTGCGCCGGCCCGCCATCGCGGTCGCCGTGTCGCTGGCCGTCGACGCCGATCCGCTGCCCCGTGGTCGCCAGCCCAGCCCACGGCCGCGACCGTCACCGGTGCCCAGGGACGGATCGCGGCCGGATCTGATGTTCGTCGAGGTCGGCCGGGGCCGGCTGGCGGCGCAGTTGCTGCTCGCCCCGCCGGTGCTGCTGGTCGTCGGGCTGACGCTGGTCTCGTTGATCACCAACGCGGGCCGGCTGGGCACGCACCTGGCCGGTGGCGCGCTGCTGCCGGCACAGGGCGTGGCTGCCACGTGGTCGGACTACCTGGCGTCCTGGCATGCCGTTGCGGGTGGCACGTCCGCGCCGGCACCGGCGACGCTGGCCGTGCTCGGCGCGCTGGGCACGCTGCTGTACCCCGTCGGTGGGCCGCCGACCGCGCTGGCCGTGCTGCTGCTCGGCGATGCCCCGCTGGCCGGGCTGCTGGCCTACGCGGCCACCAGGAAGCTGCCGGTGCGCCGCTGGGTGCGGGCGCTCGTCGCGGCCGGCTACGCGCTGCTCCAGCCGGCCGCTGCGGCCGTCGCGCAGGGCAGGCTGGACGTGGTCGTCGTGCACATCCTGCTGCCGCCCGTGCTGGCCGGCGTGGTCGCGCTGCTCACGCCGTCGGCCCGGCGTTGGCTGTCCTCGGCGGCGGGCACCGCGCTCGGGTTGGCCGTGATCGGCGCGTTCGCGCCGCTCGTGCACAGCCTCGTGGTGGTGGTCGCGCTGGTCGGATTCGTGGTGGTGCCCGGTCGGCTCGGCGACGGTCGGCGTCGGGTGGCCGCGTTGTTCGCCGTGGTGCTGCTGCCGTTGGCGCTGTTGGTGCCGTGGCCCGCCGTGGTGCTGACCGATCCGGCCGTGCTGCTGTCCGGCGTCGGTGGCAGCGCACCGACGACGGCCGTCAGCGCCGCCCGACTGGCCACGCTCGATCCGGGCGGACCGGGAACCGGCTCGGCGCTCGGGTTGCCGCTGTTGTTGGTCGTGGTGGTCGCGATCCTGCTGCGCCCGCGACGGGCGGTGCTGCCCGGCGTGGCCGTCGCGGTGCTGGGGACGGTCGCGGTCGGGTTGGTGGCCGCGCAGACCGGAACAGCGTTGGACGGCGTGGGTACGCGGCGGTTCTGGACCGGAGCGCCGATGGTGTTGGTCGGCGCCGGACTGGCCTGGGCGCTGCTCGGCGCGTGCCGGACCGATGGCGGCCTGCACCGGTCCGTGGTCCGGCTGCTGGCCGGCCTTGGCGCGCTGGCCGTGCTGTTGCTGGCCGTCGGGTCGGTGGTCCAGGGCCACGGCGGGCCACTCCGGAACGACGCGCCGACGTTGGGCCCCGCGTTGGCCAGCGAACTGGCCACCACCGGCCGGGCGACCCTGGTGCTGGCCGCGGCCGGTCAGCCGGTCCGCCAGGCGGGTGGTCGGCTGCCGGCGTTCGGTGACGACGACATGGCCCGCGTGCCGGCCGCGCCGCAGCGGCTGGCCCGCTGGGACACGGATCTCACGTCCGGCGACCCGGCCCGCACGAAGGCCGCGATCGCGCAGGCGGCCACGTCCGGGGTGTTGTTCCTGGTACTGCCCGATCGGGCGACCGCCGATCGGTTCATGGCGGCGGCAGACGACCTGGCGTCGCGCGTGTCGCCCACGTCGGACGGCAGGCCCGTGGCACGGCTGCAACCGGCCGCCGGCACGGCCACGCTGATCTCGCCCGCCATGGCCAAGCTCGCGGTCACCGGTGGCCAGCCGCCGACCGTGCTCGGCGCCGAGGGCATCTCACCGGTCGACGCGGCCCCGCCGGACATCGCCGTCCGGGTGTCCGAGGGCGCACCCGGCCGGCTGCTGGTGCTGGCCGCCGACGACGAGGACGGGTGGCAGGCCACGGTCGCGGGGCAGCCGGTGCCGACCGTGCGGGCGTGGGGTCACCTGGTGGCCGTGACCGTGCCGCCGAACGCGGCCGACGTCGAGGTCGACCTGCCGTCGACGTTGCGGGACGCGTTGCTGCTGGTGCAGGCCGCGGTGCTGCTGTTCACGCTGCTGACGGCCATTCCGGGCCGCCGCCGGTGAGGTCAGCTCTCGCCCTCGACCACGTCGGGGTCCAGGCCGAGGTAGGCGGCCACCTGCTCGACCAGCACGTCGTGCACGAGGTCGGCCAGGTCACCGCCGTCCCTGGCGCGGACCTCCAGCGGTCGCCGGTAGACGACGATCCGGGCCCGGGTCGGCTGCCCACGGCGGTCCACGCCGGCCGGCACCAGCCTGGCCAGCGGCACGTCGTGGTCCTCCAGGACGCCGTCCTCCCAGACCACCGACTGGTCGGGATTGAGCCGCAGGTCGGGCACGTCGTCGACGGCCACGTCCAGGTCGGTCAGCTCGGTCCGCCAGCGCGCCTCGATCGGCTCCAGCGCTTCGAGCACCAGTGCGTCGAACCGCTCGGCCCGGCTGCGGGCGGCAGGCAGGTCCGACGGGTACAGCAGCCCGCGCAGCCCCCTGCCGTGCCGGTCCCTGCGGGTCCGCCGGCGCCGTTGAGTGGAACGCACCATCACCGCACCATCATCGCGCCTGTCCGGCCTCGGGCAACAACCGCCGCCGCCGCAACCCGTGTGTCATGTGCCTGCCTGTCGGTGGGAGGCGCTATCGTCGCCCACTGTGCGGAGCGTGAGGCGGTGCTCGCGGACCGGGTGTCTGAACCCGGCCGTCGCCACGCTCACCTACGCGTATGCCGACTCCACCGCCGTGGTCGGGCCGCTCGCCACGTACTCCGAACCGCACAGCTACGACCTGTGCGAGGAGCACGCCCTGCGCCTGACCGTGCCGCGCGGGTGGGAAGTCGTGCGACACGAAGGTGAGTTCATCCCACCGGAACCGACCGTGGACGACCTGACGGCACTGGCCGAGGCGGTCCGCGAGGCGGGCCGGATGGACCGGCCGGTCGAGCCGCCGGAGCAGAGCTACACCACCGGCCGCCGCGGTCACCTGCGGGTACTGCCGGATCCACTCGACGACTGACTGTCGGCCACCGCGATCGGTCGGGCCGGATGTCCGGACATACGGCCCGACCGGTGGCGCCCGGTAGGCTGCTCCGCACGGTGAACCCCCGCCGCTCGACGAATCTGGAGCCCCAGTGCGCGACCTGTCGGCCATCGTCAAGGCATACGACATCCGCGGCGTGGTCGGCGAACAGCTCGACGCCGACGTGACCAGGGCCGTCGGTGCCGCGTTCGCCAGACTGGTCGGTGGCTCGGCCGTCGTCGTCGGCCACGACATGCGTGACTCGTCGCCGGAACTGGCCGCCGCGTTCGCGGACGGTGTGACCAGCCAGGGCCTTGACGTCGTCTCCATCGGCCTGGCCAGCACCGACATGCTGTACTTCGCATCCGGCAGCCTGAACCTGCCCGGCGCCATGTTCACCGCCAGCCACAACCCGGCCCGCTACAACGGCATCAAGATGTGCCGGGCCGGCGCGTCCCCGGTCGGCCAGGACAGCGGGCTGGCCGAGATCCGGGCCGACGTCGATCAGGGCGTGCCCACGCCGGACGGCGTCACGCCCGGCACGGTCACCGAGCGGAACCTGCTGGCCGGCTACGCCGAGTACCTCCGTGGCCTGGTCGACCTGACCGGCAGCCGGCCGCTCAAGGTGGTCGTGGACGCCGGCAACGGCATGGGTGGTTACACCGTGCCCGAGGTGCTGGCGGGCCTGCCGCTGGACGTCGTGCCGATGTACTTCGAGCTGGATGGCAACTTCCCGAACCACGAGGCCAACCCGCTGGACCCGGCCAACATCGTGGATCTCCAGGCGAAGGTCCGGGAGACCGGCGCCGACATCGGCCTCGCGTTCGACGGCGACGCGGACCGCTGCTTCGTCGTGGACGAGCGCGGCGAACCGGTCAGCCCGAGTGCCGTCACCGCCCTGGTGGCAACGCGTGAGCTGGCCAAGGAGCCGGGTGGCGTCGTGATCCACAACCTGATCACGTCGCACGCGGTGCCCGAGATCGTCACCGAGCACGGCGGGAAGCCGGTGCGGACCAGGGTCGGCCACTCGTTCATCAAGCAGAAGATGGCCGAGACCGGCGCGATCTTCGGCGGCGAGCACTCCGCGCACTACTACTTCCGCGACTTCTGGCGGGCCGACACCGGCATGCTGGCCGCGATGCACGTGCTGGCCGCGCTCGGTGAGCAGCCGGGGCCGCTGTCCGAGCTGACCGCCGCCTACTCGCGTTACGCGGCCTCCGGCGAGATCAACTCGACGGTGGAGGACCAGGCCGGCCGGGCCGAGGCCGTGCGTGCCGCGTTCGCTGAGCGCGAAGGCGTCCACATCGACGAGCTGGACGGGCTTACCGTGCAGGTATCGGCCGGTTCCTGGTTCAACCTGCGCGCGTCCAACACCGAGCCGCTGCTACGGCTCAACATCGAGGCGCCGGACGATGCCGCCGTGGCCGCCCTGCGGGACGAGGTGCTGGCCATCGTGCGGGCATGATCGCTCCGGACCACCAGTTGTAACCAGAAAGTAGGTGGCCGCAGCCCTGGCCCCGGTCGGGGATGGGTCACCATGGGTAGTGAGCCGGCAGCGGGGTGCGGACTCCGCAGCCGAGCAAAGGCGAGGAGGAACCGTGGCCGTCGAACTCGACCCCAAGCTGTTGGACATCCTGGCCTGCCCATCGCCCGATCACGCGCCACTGCGGGCCGGCACGGCCGACGACCCGACGGCGGACTTCCTGACGTGCACGTCGTGCGGCCGGGCGTTCCCGGTGCGCGACGGCATTCCGGTGCTGCTGTTGGACGAAGCCGTTGGGGGACCTGCCGTTGGGGGACCCTCGGCTGCCGGAGCGGGCGGGTGAGCGTGGTGCTGGACGACAGCCTGCTGGACGACCCGGTGCGGCTGGCCGCCGTGGACGGCGAGGCGGGCGGCTGCCTGCGTGCCGCCGCGTCGGCAGGCGCCCAGGTGCGGGCCACGGCGGAGTCGGCAGCCGAGACGGCGATCCGGGACCTCGACGGTGTCCGGCCGCGTGCCCTCGTGTTCGTCAACCGGCCGGGGGTCGGTCCGGCGGTGAACCGGCTGCTGGTGGCGCTGCTCGGCCTGGACTGCCCGGTGCCGGTCGTGGTCAGCGAGGCCGCGCCGACCTGGACCGGTCCGCTGGACGTGGTCGTCGCGCACACCGACGACCCCGGTGACATCGTGCTCGCCGAGTCGATCCACCGGGCCGTGCGGCGTGGTGCCCACGTCGTGCTCACCGCGCCGACCGACGGCCCGGTTGCCGCTGCCGCCGCGGGTGGTGGCGTGCTGCTGCCCGAGCGGGTGCCGGTGCCGGTCGGGTTCGGTTTTCCCCGCGCGCTGGCCGCCGGGCTGCTCGTGCTGGACTCGTTGGGCCTGCTGCGGACCAGCATCGACGTGCTGGCCGACGAACTGGACCGGGAAGCCGAACAGGACCACGCGGCCTACGAGTCGTTCGTGAACCCGGCGAAGTCGCTGGCCCTGCGCCTGGCTGACCGGACCCCGCTGGTCTGCGGGTTGGACCGGGTGGCCGCCGCCGTCGCCGAGCACGCCGTCGACGTGCTGGCCGCGTTCTCCGGCGTGGTCGCCGGTGCCGCCGACTACGCGCAGGTGCAGAGCAGGACCGTGTTGCACCGGGCCGCCGTGCGGTCCACGTCCGGTGGCGACATCTTCGCCGATCCGGACGACGTGCGGAGCGGGCTGTTGCGGGTGCTGCTGCTGGCCGTGGCCAGTGACGCACAGGCCGAGGCGACCCAGATGGCGGCCAACGACATGCTGTCCGGCGCCGACCTGCTGGCGCCCGGCGAGGAAACCAAGGGTGGCCTGGCGGTTCGGGCCGCCGTACTCGCGGTGCGGTTCGAGATGACGGCCGTCTATCTCGGGCTGGCCACCGGTGCGCTCGGTGGTCCGGGCAGGTACGCATCGCTCGCCGTCTAACCTGGTCCGACCGGAGCGTTGGGGACTAGGGAGTGAGCGGGACAGTGTTTTTGCTGCGGAACAAGGTCCGACCGTATGCGTGGGGGTCGCGCACGGTCATCGCCGAGTTGCAGGGCAGGGAGCTGCCGACCCCGCACCCGGAGGCCGAGCTGTGGATGGGTGCGCACCCGGACGATCCGTCGTCGGTGCTGGACTCCGACGGCGTCGAGCACACCTTGTTGCAGCTGGTGGACGCCGATCCGGTGGGCCAGCTCGGTGAGTTCCACGCGCAGCGGTGGGCCAACCGGCTGCCCTTCCTGCTCAAAGTGCTGGCCGCCGACGAACCGATGAGCATGCAGGTGCACCCCTCGCTGGAGCAGGCCAAGGCCGGCCACGCCAGGGAGGAGGCGGCCGGCCTGCCCAGGCTGGCCGCACACCGCAACTACCCCGACCCGACGGCCAAGCCGGAACTGGTGTGCGCACTCACCGAGTTCCACATCCTGGCCGGTTTCCGGGACGCGTCACGCACCCTGGAGCTGCTGCGTGACCTGGAGGCCCCTGGCCTGACCAGGTACACCGACCTGCTGGCGGCGCAACCGGACGAGGACGGCCTGCGGGCGCTGTTCACCACGTGGATCACGCTGCCGTCCTCGGTGCTGGACCGGCTGCTGCCGCAGGTGCTGGACGCGTGCGTGCTGCACGTGAAGGCGCGCGGCCCGTTCGACCTGGCCTGCCGGACAGTGCTGGAACTCGGTGAGCGGTACCCGGGTGATCCCGGTGTGCTGGCCGCGCTGCTGCTCAACCGGCTGGTGCTCGGCCCCGGTGAGGCCGTCTACCTGGCCACCGGCAGCCTGCACGCCTACCTGCGCGGCACGGCGGTGGAGATCCAGGCCAACTCGGACAACATTCTGCGCGGCGGTCTCACGCCCAAGCACGTCGACGTGCCGGAACTGTTGCGGGTGCTCGACTTCGGGCACGGCGACCTGGCGGTGCTGCGCGGCGAGGAGATCGCGCCGCACGTGCTGGTGTACCCGACGGACGCGCCGGAGTTCGAGCTGTCCCGGTTGGAGTGGCCTGCCTGCGCGGGCGACAAGGTGCCGCTGCACCACGCCGGCCCGCAGGTGCTGATCTGCACCGACGGTGCCGTGACGCTGACGTCGCCGAGCGGCTGCACACTGCGGCTGGCCAGGGGCGATTCGGCGTGGATCCCGGCCCGCGACTGTGTCGAGGGGCCGGTGCTCGCGCTGCCCGACGACGCCGGTCGGGCCCAGATGTTCCGGGCCACCGCAGGCGTGGTCTGACCGGTCCGGCAGGATTTCGGACATGTCGGCAAGTGGTGGTTCCCGGGCAGTCGTTGCTGCTCTGGCTGCGAACGCGGGGATCGCGGTCGCGAAGTTCGTCGGTTTCGCGGTGACGGGGTCGTCGTCACTGCTCGCCGAGTCGGTGCACTCCGTGGCCGACACGGCCAACCAGGGTCTGTTGCTGCTCGGTCGACGGACGTCGCAGCGGGAGGCGACCAAACAACACCCGTTCGGGTTCGGCCGGGACCGCTATTTCTACGCGTTCGTCGTGGCGTTGCTGCTGTTCACGCTGGGTGCGGTGTTCGCGCTGTACGAAGGCGTGCACAAGGTGCTCGACCCGCATCCGCTGGACGATCCGCTGGTCGCGATCATCATCCTGGTGCTGGCCATGGTGTTGGAGGGGTTCAGCTTCCGCACCGCGATCGGTGAGTCGCGGCACCTGAAGGGCGACGCCACGTGGTGGCGGTTCGTGCGGGACGCCAAGATCCCCGAACTGCCGGTGGTGCTGGCCGAGGACAGCGGTGCGCTGATCGGCCTGATGTTCGCGCTGCTCGGTGTGGTGCTGTCGGTGGTCACCGGTGACCCCGTGTGGGACGGCATCGGCACGATCGCCATCGGCGCGCTGCTCGGGGTGATCGCGGCGGTGTTGATCGTGGAGACGAAGAGTCTGCTGATCGGTGAAGGTGTCGGCCCGGATCTGTTGGCCCAGATCACCGGCGAGCTGGCACACGGCGAGGTGGAACGCGTGATCCACATCCGCACCCAGTACCTCAGCCCGGACGAGTTGCTGGTCGCCGCGAAGATCGCGCTGGTGCCGGAACTGCCGTTGGCCGAGGTGGCGAAGGCCATCGACGCGGCCGAGGCGCGGGTCCGGGCCAAGGTGCCACTGGCCACCCTGATCTACCTGGAACCCGACCTTGATCGTAACCGAGAGTGACTCGATCACTCGATCGTGGGGAACTGTAGCCGGGTCCGGATGGCCGCCAGGTAGCGTCAGCGTCCATGACGACGCTCATGGTCACCGGCGCCGCCGGGTTCATCGGTTCCCACTTCGTTCGGCACTGGGTGACGGACCATCCGGACGACCGGGTGGTGGCACTGGATGCCCTCACCTACGCGGGCACCGAGACGAACCTGACCGACGTGTGGCAGCGGATCGACTTCGTGCACGCGGACATCGGGGACCAGCCCAAGATCGAGGACACGCTGCGCAAGCACGGCGTGGACGTGGTGGTCAACTTCGCGGCCGAGTCGCACAACAGCCTCGCGGTGCTGGACCCCGGCCGGTTCTTCCGGACGAACGTGCTCGGTACGCAGACGCTGCTGGAGGCCGCCCGCCAGGTCGGCGTCGCGCGGTTCCACCACGTGTCCACGTGTGAGGTGTACGGCGACCTGCCGCTGGACGCCGAGGCCGCGTTCACGGAACAGAGCCCGTACCTGCCCAGGACGCCGTACAACGCCAGCAAGGCGGGTGCCGACCACGCGGTCCGCGCCTACCACGAGACCTACCACCTGCCGGTCACCATCTCCAACTGCGCCAACAACTACGGCTCGCACCAGTTCCCGGAGAAGGTGGTGCCGCTGTTCACCACGTACGCGCTGGACGGCACGCCGCTGCCGGTCTACAAGTCCAAGCACAACCGGCGCGAGTGGATCCACGCGCTGGACCACGTGCGCGCCATCGAGGCCATCCTGGACCGGGGCGTCGTCGGCGAGACGTACCACGTCGGCACCGGCGTCGAGGCCAGCGTCGAGCAGATCGCCGACCTGGTGCTGGCCGAGCTGGACCTGCCGCAGTCGCTCAAGCAGGAGGTCCCCGACCGCCCCGGCCACGACCGCCGCTACCTGCTGGACTCCAGCAAGATCCGCCGTGAACTGGGCTGGGCGCCGCTGATCGACTTCGACAGCGGCATCCGCGAGACCATCCAGTGGTACGCGAAGAACCGCGAGTGGTGGGAGCCGCTGCGCGACCGCAGCCCGGTCGTCGAAGGCTCGTGGACGAACTCGTAGCTACACACGAAGTCGCCCCCTGATGTGTATAGTGATCTTCACGCATACACATCAGGGGGCGATTGCATGCGCACCAACGTCGACATCGACGACAAGCTGATGGCCGACGCGATGGAAGCGTTGGGCACCGAGACAAAGAAGGAGACCATCGAGGTCGCGTTGGAGCGGGCGATCCGTGACTGGAAGCTGCGCAAGATCCGTGAGCTCCGCGGCACCGTGCGGTGGGAGGGCGACCTGATGGAGTGGCGGCGCAATCGTGACTTCATCGACCAGGACGTCGCCGAATGATCGCAGTGGACAGCAGCGTGTGGATCGACTTCTTCGCCGGCCGAGCCACACCACACGTCAACCTGCTCGACGGTTACCTTGAACGGTATGCCAGTGAGATCGCCTTGGTGGACATCGTGCTCACCGAGGTGTCCCGCGGTCTGAACGACAGGGACGTGCATCGGGTCGAGGGGCTGCTGCTCGATCTTGACGTGTTGCGGATGCAATGGATCAGCGACTTCCGAGCGGCAGCCGGGCTCTATCGCGCGGCCAGGAATTCGGGGGTGACCATCCGGAGCACCGTTGACTGCCTGATCGCGGCCGTCTGCATCCGGGAGAACGTGCCGCTGCTGCACGCGGACGCCGATTTCGACCGGCTGGCCGAGATCAGCGAGCTGACCACGATCCGTGTGGGCTGACGTGTTCCTCTGCCTGGACATCGGTTCCACGTGGACCAAGGCGGCTCTGGTGTCGGCGGCCGGTGATGTGCTGTCCACCGCGCAACACCCGACCACGCCGCCCGAGGTGTTGACCGGGATCGCCGAGGTGACCGCTGCCGTGCACGGCGAGCACGCCATCGTGCTGGCCTGCTCGTCGGCCGGTGGTGGCCTGCGCCTTGCCGTGGTCGGCCAGGAACGCCTGGTCAGCGCCGAGGCCGCGTACCGGGTGGCGTTGTCCGCCGGGGCGAAGGTCGTGCACGTGGCCGCCGGCTACCTGGACGACGCCGCTCTCCTGGCCCTCCGGGCGACCCGGCCGGACCTGCTGCTGCTCGCCGGTGGCACCGACGGCGGCGACACGCGCGTCCTGGTGCACAACGCGCGCACGCTGGCCGCCGACCGGATCGACTGTCCCGTCGTGCTGGCCGGCAACTCGGTGGTCCGCGACGAAGCGCTGGCCCTGCTGCTGGCCACCGACCGGACCGTCGTGGTCACCGACAACGTGCTGCCCGACATCGGCGAGATCGCGCCCGGTCCGGCCCGCGCCGCCATCCGCGAGGTGTTCCTGGACCACGTGATCGGCGGCAAGGGCCTGTCCGAGGGGCCACGGTTCCGGCAACTCGTCCGCGCTGTCACCCCCGAGGCCGTGCTCACCGGTGTCGGCAGGCTGGCCTCGCTGCTCGACGCGGACGGCTCGGTCCTCGTGGTCGACGTCGGCGGCGCCACCACGGACGTCTACTCGGCCGTGGCCACGCCCGACGAGCGCGAGGAACACGCCGTGGCGCTGCCACCGGACCGCCGCACGGTCGAGGGCGACATCGGCATGCGCTGGTCGGCGCCCGGCGTGGTCACCGAAGCGAGAGCAGAACACCTACCGGCCGACGACCTCACGGCGGCCGCCGACCACCGGGCCGAACACGTCGACTTCGTCCCCACCGACGACGAAGAGTCCACCGTGGACAATCGGCTGGCCGCGCTGGCCGCCATCCTGGCCGTCCGCCGCCACCTCCGCATGGTCGACGGCCGACTCGGCCCGAAGGGCGCCGGGCTACTCGTGTTGTCCGGTGGGGTGTTCCGGCACACCGCCGCACTGGCCGACATCGAGGCCACCCTCCGCGCCGACCAGGTGCTGCGCCCGGTGTTGAAGCACGCCGAGATCGTCGTGGACAACCGCTACATCCTGGCGCCGGCCGGTCTGCTGGCCGATGCCGGCCACCCTGCCACGGCCGACGCCCTGCTCCGCAACCTCAGCTAGCCCACAACCTCAGCTGGCCCCACAACCTCAGCTGGCACTGCGGCCCGGCAGCCGGAACACCCCGTGCTGCTCACCGCGCACCTCGGTCGGTGACTCCAGCCCGGCCGCGCACGCGATCGCCCGGTCCCACTCCGGATCCGAGTAGTAGTCGGCGCCACGCAGGACCCCGGCCGCCCACCGCCGGCCGGCGAACGGCCCGGGTGACGGATCGGGCAGCCAGTGGTCACCGCCGAGCACCAGCGCCCCGGTCGGCCCGGTCACGGCCGGCGGCAGCGCCCCGGACGTGCCGTCGGTGCGGAACCCGACACCGATCAGCTGCCCGTCGAACTCCTGCCGCCGCCACGTGCTCACGCCACCGCCCAGTGGATCGGTGCCCCGCGCCATCGTGCGCCACCGGCCGTCCAGGTCACCGAACAGCTCCAACAGCCCGTCGTGCGACACCACCGACGGGAACACCCTCGGATACGCCCACTGCAACGGCGCACCGGCCACCACGACACCCAGCCGGCCGGCCGCGCCGGGCGTCGACCCGTCCAGCAACCGAGTAGCGGCCGCCACCACGATGGCCGCACCTTCGCCGTGCCCGGTCAGCACCACCCTGGTGTTCGGCTCGGCCAAGTGCTCGGCGGCCCGCGCGGCCACCTCCGGCGCCACCTTCAGCGCGTGACACGGCGGTATCACGGGATGCGCCACTCGCGGCCAGGACATGACCAGGCGTGGCGCCAGCCAGCCGGCCACGGACACCAGCACCGCCAGCCCGAACGCCGACACCCCCTGGGTCCACGCGGGCGGCAGCGCGCCCTCCCACCAGGGCACCGCCGACACCCCCGCGCCGACGGCCAACACACCCGCGAGCGTGAGCAACACCTGGTGTGCGTGCCCGCGTAGCCAGCCGGCCGCTCGCCACACCGGGGTGGTGGTGGCCGCGTCGGCGGGCCGGTCACCGTGCAGCAGCCGGACCTCGTCGGCCACCCGGACGCCGAACAACCGCCGTGCACCGAGCACCCCCGCCAGCCCGACCAGCGCCAGCGCCCCGGCCACGCCCCAGATCAGCGTGAGGAACGCGTACCCGTGTGGCAACGCTCCGCCGAGCAGCTGACGGACCGTGATGCCGATGAGTGCCCCGAACCCGCCGCCGAGCAGCGCCGCCAACACCATGACCGGCGCCGCGAGCCAACCGCCCGCCCAGGGCCGCAACTCGACGGGCAGCGCCGCCCATTCGGCCCTGGCCAGCAAGGCGGCCGGCACCAGCAGCACGCCGAGCAGCACACCCGCACCGGCCAGCCCGACGGTCACGAAGACCAGCGTCGGATCAGTACCCGCGACACCGAGCCGAGGTGCCACAGCAGGCACCGACACGACCGTCAGCACAGCGAGCCCGACCAGCAGCCGCCGAGCCACCGGGGACAGCAGCCACCGGCCGGGCGAACCGGACCGAACGCCGGTCGGATCACCGAACACGAGCGCCACCAGCAGACCGGCCACCAGCAACACGACAGCTGCCCACCAACTGATCGCGGCGACACCAGCAGCGGGCCTCGTCGGACCGCCGAGCGCGACCAGCGCGATCGTGGCCAGCGCGGCGATCAGGTGCAGCCCGCGCAGAGCGGCGGTATCGGGATCAGCAGCCCCCCGCGCACCGGGCAGCCGGGAGAGTTTCCTGGCCGGCCCGTCGGGCGCCACCGAATCGACGGTCCACCGCACGCGAGACACCCGACCCAGCACCAGCACCACGACGAGCAGCGGCACCAGCCCGATCACCGGCCGGACCGCCGCGGTCGTCCGCACCCAGTCCGGCACCACACCACGCAGACACCCGGCGCCGGGCGCCAGACACTGCGTGGCCACCAGGTCCAGCGACACCGCAGCCAGCTGCGTGACCAGCAACATGGTGAGCAGCACGGCAGCCAGCCGCAGCAGCGCCTGGCAACAGACCCGCAGCACCGTGGCCGGCCGACTGTCGGCCGGCACCGGTGGCAACATCCACGACGAGGCGTTGGCCAGCGAGAACGGGACCAACAGCGCCCACAGCACCCTGGCCCAGCGGCCCGGCGCCAGGCCACCCCAGACGTAGCCCTCCAGGGTGCGCGGCAATGGCCTGCCGTCCGCCTTGAGCACCGGTCCCGGCGCAGGCCTGCGCAGCCGGTCCGCGGGCCGGACGATGCGGCCGACGCCGTTCCCGGCCACGTCGACGGCGGCCACCGCGTCCAGCAGGCTCTCCGGTGTCGTGCCAGCCACCCCGTGCACGCGGAATTCGACCACCCGCGTGCCCGGTCCCGGCAGCGACACCTCGCCTCCGGTCGGCCGAATCGCACCAAGAGGCGGGCGGTTGTGCCATGTCACGGCCTTGTCGACCGTCCCGGCCTGCCGATCGTCAGTCGATGCCATGCTGGCTGACCCCCGGCACACTACGGAATCGGCGGCAGGCTGCCCGGTACTGTTGCTCATACTCCGAAAACTTCAGGAAGGGCGTCATGACCACGGTGGACTCGGACCGACTGCAGTCTCGTAACGGCATTGATTTCGCGGTTGCCGATCTTTCTCTCGCCGAGTTCGGCCGCAAGGAAATTCGGCTCGCTGAGCACGAAATGCCCGGACTGATGGCATTGCGGCGCGAATACTCCGAGGTGTACCCGCTGCGCGGCGCACGCATCTCGGGTTCGTTGCACATGACGGTGCAGACCGCGGTATTGATCGAGACGCTGGCCGCGCTCGGGGCCGAGGTGCGCTGGGCGTCCTGCAACATCTTCTCCACGCAGGATCATGCTGCAGCGGCAATCGTCGTCGGGCCACACGGCACGCCGGAGGAGCCAAAGGGAGTTCCGGTGTTCGCCTGGAAGGGTGAGTCCCTGCCGGAGTACTGGTGGGCGACCGAGCGCATGCTCACGTGGCCCGACGGTGGCCCGAACATGATCCTGGACGACGGTGGCGACGCCACGATGCTGGTGCACAAGGGCGCTTCCTTCGAGGCAGCCGGCGTCGTGCCGCCGACCGAGGAGGACGAGTCCGAGGAGGGCGCGGTCTTCCTGGAGCTGCTGCGCAGGTCACTGGCTGCCGACGCGAACAAGTGGACCAAGATCGGCGAGGGCATCCGGGGCGTCACCGAGGAGACCACCACCGGCGTGCACCGGCTCTACCAGCTGGCCGCCGCGGGGGAGCTGCTGTTCCCTGCGATCAACGTCAACGACTCGGTCACCAAGTCCAAGTTCGACAACCGCTACGGCATCCGCCACTCGCTGATCGACGGCATCAACCGCGGCACCGACGTGCTGATCGGCGGCAAGGTGGCCGTGGTGATCGGCTACGGCGACGTCGGCAAGGGCGCTTCGGAGTCGCTGCGTGGCCAGGGTGCCCGCGTGGTGATCACCGAGATCGACCCGATCTGCGCGCTGCAGGCCGCGATGGACGGTTTCCCGGTGAAGACGCTGGACACCGTGCTGCCCGAGGCGGACATCATCATCACCACGACGGGCAACAAGAACGTGGTGACCGCCGACCACATGTCGCGGATGAAGCACCAGGCGATCCTGGGCAACATCGGCCACTTCGACAACGAGCTGGACATGGCAGGCCTGACCCGGTTCCCCGGCATCCAGCGGATCAACATCAAGCCGCAGGTGGACGAGTGGGTCTTCCCGGACGGCCACTCGATCCTGGTGCTGTCCGAGGGCAGGCTGCTCAACCTGGGCAACGCCACCGGCCACCCGTCGTTCGTGATGTCGACCAGCTTCACCAATCAGGTGATCGCGCAGATCGAACTGTTCACCAAGCCGAACGAGTGGGACCGCGAGGTCTACCGGCTGTCCAAGAAGCTGGACGAGAAGGTCGCACGGCTGCACCTGGCGGCGCTGGGCGCCGAGCTGACGAAGCTGACCAAGGAGCAGGCCGAGTACATCGACGTCGACGTCGAGGGCCCGTACAAGCCGGAGCACTACCGCTACTGAGCTGTCTCGCCGGGGCGGCCGCACCTACTGGGCGCGGGCGCCCTATTTTGTGACGGTGGTCACAAAATTGACATCAATCGGAAGGTCACGTTGTGATAACTTCTGCCTGCGTCAAGATCGCCCAGACGGAGGAGTCGCAGTGAATTCGGCTACAGACCGGGACTATGACTTAGAAGCGACAGTCCGTCACCCCATCTCGGTCGCCCAATTGCTCGAACGTGAAGGCTTCCGCCCTACTGAGCGTTCTCGTGCGGCCCGCCGCGCGCTCAGCGGTGTCACGGCAGGCGCGGTGCTCGCTCTCGGTGCTGTCGTCAGCACCCTGTTCCTCAACCACGGCACCCAGACCACGTCCGGCGACACGCTCGCGTCCGGCGCCCAGTCCGGTGGCGACATCGTGCTCGCCGAGAGCAGCCCGACGGCCAGCGCCACCGTGGTGCGGACCGCCGTGGCGACGGCCGGGTCGCACCTGCCGGCCAAGGCCACCGTCCCGGACGTGCGGACGATGACCCCGCGGAAGGCCACCGCCCCGGGCAACTCGGGTCACGTGCGTGTGCGGCAGAAGCGTGCGTCGACGCCGGCCACGACCGCGCCGGCCAGCCAGACCCAGGGCACCACGCGGTCCGCGCCCACCACGACACCCGCGGCGCCGGCCACCACCACCGACACCACGTCGAACAGCACGGCCAGCACACTGCCGACCACGACGGCTTCGCCGACGACCCAGTCGACGACGACCCCGCCGGCCACCACGACCCGGACCGCGCCGCCGACCACGACGAGTGCCGCGGATGGCGGCGGTCTGCTGAACACCGTCACCGGCGCGCTGAACGGCATCACCCAGCCCGTCTTCAACTGGTTCGGCGGCTGAGCGCACGAGCTTTCAGCCCGCCGGGCAGGATGTGCCCGTGGGCAGGCTCGTGGTGATCGAAGGGCTGGACGGTGCCGGCAAGCGCACCCTGGCCGACGCACTCGTCGCCGCGTTGCGCGCCGACGGAGCGTCGGTGGCCGGGTTGGCGTTCCCCCGGTACGACGACGACATACACGCCGAACTGGTGCGTGACGCGCTGCACGGGCGGGTCGGCGACCTCGGTGACTCGGTGCACGGCATGGCGGTGCTGTTCGCGCTGGACCGGCGTGCCGCGCAGCCCAGGATGACCGAACTGCTGGCCGAGCACGACGTGTTGCTGGTCGACCGGTACGTGGCGTCCAACGCCGCCTACGGTGCCGCGCGGCTGCACCAGGGTGCGGCAGGCGAGTTCGTGGCGTGGGTGCGGGAGCTGGAGATCGAGCGGTTCGGCATGCTCGTGCCACACGCACATCTGCTGCTCAGGGTGCCTGTCGCCGTGGCGGCGAGCCGGGCGGAACACCGGGAGCGCACCGACGACCGGGCGCGGGACGCGTTCGAATCCGACGGTGGGCTGCAGGCCAGGTGCTCGGCCGTCTACGACGAGCTCGCAGCCGTCGACTGGCTTTCGCCGTGGCACGTGTTGGACGGAACTTCGACGCAGGACGCGGCAGTCTTGGCCAAGACATTGCTGCGTTGACCCCCGTTCACCGACAATTCTTCCGTAACGGTGAGATGCGGAGGCCGGCGTGGCGGAGTTGGGTCAGCGAGGTGTGCGGCCATGGTCGCCCCCGACGGTTGCGAATCGTCTTCGAGATCAGCGGGCGGTGCAACCTCAGCCGGTGCGTAATGCCACTATGTGGGGTATGAAGCCACGTGTCCTGGTGGTCGACGATGACCCCGCGCTCGCGGAGATGTTGACGATCGTCCTGCGAGGTGAGGGGTTCGACACCGCGGTCGTCGGCGACGGAGCACGTGCGCTGCCGGCACTGCGCGAGTTCAAGCCCGACCTGGTGTTGCTCGACCTGATGCTGCCCGGCATGAACGGGATCGACGTATGCAAGGCGATCCGTGCCGAGTCCGGGGTGCCGGTGGTCATGTTGACCGCCAAGAGCGACACCGTGGACATCGTGCTCGGGCTGGAGTCCGGCGCCGATGACTACGTGGTCAAGCCGTTCAAGCCCAAGGAACTGGTGGCCAGGATCCGGGCCCGGCTCCGGCGCACCGAAGCCGAGCCGGCCGAGTCGCTGACCATCGGTGACCTGACGATCGACGTGCCCGGCCACGAGGTCCTGCGCAGCGGTGCACCCATCCAGCTGACCCCGCTGGAGTTCGACCTGCTGGTCGCGCTGGCCCGCAAGCCGAGGCAGGTGTTCACCCGTGAGGTGCTGCTGGAGCAGGTGTGGGGCTACCGGCACGCGGCGGATACTCGACTGGTGAACGTGCACGTCCAGCGGCTGCGGTCCAAGGTCGAGCGTGACCCCGAGCACCCGGAGGTGGTGCTGACCGTCCGCGGTGTCGGATACAAGGCGGGTCCCCCGTGACGACGTCGGCCGGCCGGCCGTGAACCTCGTCGTGGGGGTCAGACGGTTCGTCGTCCGGTGGTCGAGGCGGCTGGTTGCCGAAGCCGGTCGCCGCTGGGTCGCGTTCGGCGAACTGTGGCGGCGATCGCTCCAGGTCCGGGTCGTGACCAGCACCCTCGCCCTGTCCACCGCGGTCGTCTTCGTGCTGGGCATGGTGCTGCAGAACGAGGTCATCGACCGGCTGGTGTACGCGAAACAGCAGGCCGCCATCGCGCAGACCGGCATCGCGCAGCGCACCGTGTCCAACGAGTTGCGCGGCATGAACTCCAGTACGGACAACCCCGAGGCCAGGCTGAACGGGGCGCTGACCAGCCTGACCACCGCGAGCGACAGCGCGGGCAACCAGCAGCAACAGGCCGCGAGTTCGGCTGCCGGCGCGTTCGTGCCGGTGCTCGCCGACAGTTCGCCCGGCCTGCCCGGAGCGCCGGTGGTGGCGGCCGGTCCGTACGACAACGTCCCGCAGAACCTGCGCCAGCTCGTCCAGAACGGGCAGAGCGGGTTCCAGATCCACACCATCTCGACCGGCGAGATCTTCCTCGTCGTCGGTGCGCCCATCACCAGCGCGAACCAGCCGATCCAGCTGTACCTGATGTTCTCCCTGTCGGCCGAGGAGAACACGATCAACGTCGTCCAGGGCACGTTGGTGGTCGGTGGCCTGGTGCTGGTGCTGTTGCTCGCCATGATCACGAACCTGGTGATCCGGCAGGTCGTCCGGCCGGTCCGCAACGCTGCCGAGATCGCCGAACGGTTCGCCGAGGGCCATCTGGACGAGCGGATGCGGGTGATCGGCGAGGACGACGTCGCCAGACTCGCCGAGTCGTACAACTCGATGGCCGAGAGCATCCAGGCGCAGATTCACCAGTTGGAGGACTTCGGCCAGCTGCAACGCCGGTTCACGTCCGACGTGTCGCATGAGCTGCGCACCCCGCTGACCACGGTCCGGATGGCCGCCGACGTGCTGCACGCGTCCAGGGAACAGTTCCCCAGCGGCCTGGCCAGGTCGACCGAGCTGCTGGTGGACGAGCTGGACCGGTTCGAGGCGCTGCTCGGTGACCTGCTGGAGATCAGCAAGCTGGACGCCGGTGTCGAGGAGTTGGCGTCCGAGCCGGTCGACGTGCGCGGCCTGGTGCGCAGCGCGGTGAACGCGGTGCAGGGCATCGTCGAGTCGACGACCACCACGATCGAACTGCACATGCCCGACGACGAGGCGACGGCCGAGGTCGACGCCCGGCGGGTCGAGCGCATCCTGCGCAATCTGCTGGCCAACGCGGTGGACCACGGTGAAGGCCTGCCAGTGGCGGTGTCCGTGGCCACGAACGAGACGGCGGTGGCGATCACCGTCCGGGACTTCGGCGTCGGCCTGCGGCAGGGCGAGGCCGACCTGGTGTTCAACCGGTTCTGGCGGGCCGACCCGTCGCGGAACCGGCGCACCGGCGGCACCGGGTTGGGGCTGGCGATCAGCGTGGAGGACGCCCGGCTGCACGGCGGCTGGCTGGAGGCGTGGGGCGAGCCGGGCCAGGGCGCCTGCTTCCGGTTGACGCTGCCCATCGACCCGCACACCGAGTTGAGCGACAGCCCACTGCCACTGGCACCGGACGACGTACCCGCGCCGGCGACCGACGCGCACGCCTGGGTGGGCGAGACAGCCCAGTCGGTCGGGACAGTCGACACACCCGACGATCGGCCCTGGCGGCCCACCGAGGTCACCGGGATCACCGTGCTGGGCGAGGCCGGCGAGGTCGTGCGCGCGGGTTCGGCGCCGACCGGGGAGCAGAGGCAGGGACCGTCGTGAGATCTGCGGTGATCGCACTCTGTGCCGCGCTCGGCCTGCTGCTCGCCGGCTGCGCCGCCATCCCGGGTGAGACCACGCCGCAGCGCGCCGACCTGCAGAACGGCAACGTGTCGCCGGGCATCGCCGAGCCGCCGAAGGACGAGGACCCGCTGACCATCGTGCGGAGCTTCGTGGACCAGAACGGCGACCCGACCGACCTGCACGCGAGCGCGCGCGGCTACCTGGCGAAGTCCGCGCAGACCACGTGGAACCTGAGTTCGGCGCCCGCTTCGGTGATGATCATCGGCGACACGTACAACACCACGTACGGCCAGCAGGACGGCACCGACCCCAACCTGGAGGACGTCGAGGTCCTCGCCACGCTGATCGGCAACCTGAACAGCGACGGCTCGTTCCAGCCGCCGAGTGCCACCGAGGGCAACCAGTTCCACCTGTCGTTGCAGCTCAAACGGGGCTCGGACGGGCAGTGGCGGATTCTGAACCCGCCGGACAGCCTGGTGATCACGCAGGCCGATTTCGAGAGCCACTACCGGCCCGTGTCGGTGTACTTCTTCGACCAGGGCTGGGACGTCCTGGTACCGGACCCCCGCTACGTCGTGTCCGACCCGATCGGACTGCCCGGCCGGATCGTGCAACTGCTGCTGGACGGCCCGTCCAGTTCGATCAAGGACGCGGTGCTGGACGCCATCCCGCCCAGCGCCAGCCTGAAGACCAACGTCACCGAACTGTCCGACGGCCAGATCTACGTGAACTTCAACGCGATCCCGGACCTGCCGAGCAACACGAAACAGTTGATGGTCGCGCAGATCGTCCGGTCGCTGCAGAACTACGGCAGCAGCGTGGCCGTCGAGTCGGAGACCGTGCCGCTGGTGCCGGGCCACAACAACTGGCGGCTGGCCGACCTGCCGCAGTACGTGCCCTACGTCGGCCCGAACGCGACCAGCCTGATGGTCGCGCACGGCCGGATCTTCAACCTGACCGGCGGTCAGCCCATCGCGGGCCCTGCGGGGCACGGTGACTACGAGATCGTCACCGCGGCGCAGTCCATGGATGGTCAGGAACTGGCCACGGTGGTCCACAAGCCCGAGGGTGGCGAGGAACTGCGCATCGGCGGGTTCAAGGGCACCGAACAGCCGGTGAAGGACCTGACCGCGCAGACGTTCACGCGGCCGACCTGGGAGCCGGGCGACGCGGCAGGCGACGCGAGCCGGGCCGTGTGGACCGTGGCGAACGGCATAGTGGAGCGGGTGGCGATCACCCCGCAGGGCGGGTGGGCGGCGTCGCCGGTGGACGCGAGCGCGTTGGCCCCGTACGGCGCGATCACCGACCTGCGGCTGTCCAAGGACGGCGTCCGGGTGGCGGTGGCGGCAGGCGGGCATCTGTTGGTCGGGGCCGTCGTGGTGGACCAGGGTTCGGTGGCGATCAAGCAGGTGCAGGAAGAACCGTCACTCGCAGGGGTGACTCGGGTGGACTGGCTGCGCCAGGATCTGCTCGTCGTGGCTACCACCCAGCCCGGCAAACCCGTACTGAGCGTGAGTGTGGACGGCGAGAAGGTCGAGCAGTACAGCCCGGCCAACCTGACGTCCGCGGTGACCGCGCTGGCGGCGTCGCAGAGTGGGCCGGTATACGTGGCGGACGCGGCCGGCATCTGGTCGTCCACGGACCTGAACGAGGTGTGGACACCCGTGGCGCACAACCAGGGCGCGGGGGCGATCCCGGTGTATCCGGGCTGATCTCTTCTCTGGTTTCCTCGCTGAAGGGTCGACACGCGCGGCGGGGGTGCGGTGATCCACGGTTGACAGGTTGGTCGACGGCAGGCTGAGCGGCATGAAAACCCTCGTTGACCTGTTCCTGCCCGTGGTGTGTGCCGGCTGTGGCGCGGCCGGCGTTGTGCTGTGTGTTCGGTGTGCCGGCGCGTTCGACGGTCCGTTCGACGTACATCGACCAGCTGTCGCGCATGGCCCGCCGATTTTCGCGTTGGCGGTGTACCGGGATGCCGCGCGGGCCGTGGTGCTGGCGTTCAAGGAGCGCGGCAGGCGGGATCTCGCGTTACCCCTCGGCCGGATGATGGGCGCGGTGCTGCCCACGCTGGAGATCGAGCCGAGAGATGGCACGTGGTGGCTGGTGCCGGCGCCGTCGCGTGCCCGAGCGGCCCGGCGTCGCGGTGGCTCGCACATGGTTGCCCTGGCCAGATGCATGGCGGCAGCGATGTCAGCACGCGGTCGACCGGCGGCGATGGCGCCTGGCCTTGCACTGGCCAGGGGCGTTCGCGACTCAGCCCGTCTCGGCGCGGCAGCCAGGGTGGCGAACCTGGCCGGCCGTGTCCGGGTGGCCGAATCCGGCATGCCCCCGCCCGGTGCGTCGGTGGTCGTGCTGGACGACGTGGTCACGAC
>DASUJK010000101.1:0-16347 GCA_036279295.1 Pseudonocardiaceae bacterium
GGTGGTCTTCGCCTCGTCCAGCAGGGCGACGGCAGCCGACTGGTTCCCCGCGGCCCGCTCGGCAAGGCCCGCGTCCTCCAGGGCGTACGCCCTGCACAGCGGCCGCGGCCCGGCGCGGTGTGCAGCGACGGCAGCGTGCAACGCATTCCGGTCGCGGTGCAGCAGGCCTGCGGCGTGCTGGGCGGCCCCGGCCAGCGACACCACGTTCGGATTGCGGTCCGCCAGCCGACCGGCTGCCTCGACGACGTTCCTGGCCTCGGCGTCGGCGTGCACGCGCAGGGCGATGGCGACCAGGCGGGGCGCGGCGGAGGGCTCCTGGACGATCAGGTAGGGCCGGTCCGGCAGTTGCGGGTACAGCCCGGCGAGCGTCTCGAACGCGGCGTTCGGCCGGCCCGCCGCCACCTGGTACAGGGCCACCTCCCAGGACAGCTCCTCGGTCATCACGCAAATACCCTCGCCGACCTGCTGGGCGGCCCGCTCCAGGACGGCGGACGCCGCGGACAGGTCATCGCGCAGCACCGCGACGTTGGCCAGCGTGGCCAACAGCGCGGGACTCAGGGCCATGGCGCTGAGCTCCTCGGCGATCCGGATGCCGGCCTCGGCTTCGGCCTCGGCGTCGTCGACGTGGCCGGCGGCCAGCTTCAGCTCGGCGTGGAACTGGTGCGCCACCGGTCTCGACCACACGGTGCCCAGTTCGTCGGCCTCGTCCTTGTCCGACACGTACATCGCGTCGGCGTCGGTGAACTGGTCGATCGCGACCAGCGCGCGGGCCAGCCACAGCCGGGGATGGCGGTGGCTGGCCTCACCGCCGACCGACGTGGCCAGCGCGACGGCGTCGCGGGCATACCGCACGGCGTCGTCCAGGTCACCGTGGGCGTAGGCGGCGATACTGCGAGCAGCACCGCCGACTGCAACCGCGGAGTGCGCACCGGAGACGTGGCCCAGTTCGACGGCGGATCGGGCGGCCACCCCCGCCCCCACCACGTCGTCGACCTGCACCAACGCGTGCGCACGCACGGCGAGGAGTTCTGCCCGCACGGCGTCCGGGACACCGCCCAGTGCCAGGGCCCGGTGGGTGTAGTCGGCGACCAGCCGGTCCTGGCCCGCGTGTTTGAGCGCCTCGGCCAGGCCGAGCAGGATCGTGCCCTCGCTGGCCTCGTCCAGGCCGCAGGTCAGGTACGTGTCGCCGAGTTCCCGTGCCTCGGCCACCCGGCCCGCGGCTGCCAGCAGCCGCACCCCGTCACCGACCAGCCGCAGCCGGTCCGGGTCGTGCGTGTCCAACAGGTTGATCATGCGCAGCACGAGGTCGGCGGCCGCACCGGGCGCGGTGGGCGCGACCTGCGCGACGGCCTCCCGGAACAGCGGCAGCGCTGCAGCGTCGGCCCGCTCGGTACCCCGCAGGAAGTGCTCGACCACCTCGGCGGCCGGTCCGCCTTCAGCCCGGACCACCGCGGCGGCCTCCAGGTGCAGGGCTTGCTTGACCGGGCCGGTCAGCCGGTCGTAGACCGCCTCGCGGAGCAGGTCGTGGCGAAACGCCAGTGTCGTGTCGTGGTCCTCCAGGGTGCCGCTGCTCACGGCCTCTGCGGTGGCGTCGACCAGCTCGACACCGTTTCGCCGCAGCAACCCGGCCGCGGCCGACAGGGTGAACGGCCGACCGAGCACGGCGCCCGCCTCTAGCAGCCGCAGAGTGTCCGGCGACAGGTCGCGCAGCCGCTGCTCGACGGCGGTGACGAAGTCGACGGGTAGCGAACCCGGCGTGGCGTGCGCCGTGCCGTCGGCGATCTCGATCCGGCCGTCGGCACGCAGCGTCGCCAGCAGTTCGGTGAGCAGGAACGGGTTACCACCGCTGCCCACGGCCAGGTTCAGCACGCTCGGGCCGGGCCGCGCGCCCAGCACGTTGGCGCAGAACTCGGCCAGCTCCGCGTCCGCCAGCGGTTCCAGGCGCACCAGCCGGGCGCCCTCACTGACCAGCCAGTCGACGGTGTCGGCCGCCGCGGTGCGGGCCGGGGCCGGGCGCCTGGCCAACAGCCACACGATCGGCAGCGACCGCAGCGTGGGCACCATGATCCGCAGTGCCAGCGACGTCAGCTCGTCCGCCCACTGGGTGTCGTCCAGGACGACGGCCAGCGGGCGGTCGGAGCTGTAGCTCTCCAGCGCGGCACCGAGTTGGTCGACGAGCCGGTACCTGCTGTTCTCGTGCCTGGTCAACGCGGCCAGCACGGCGTCGTCCAGGATCGGTGGCTCGACCGAGCGCAGCGTGGTGAGCAGCGTGTTCAGCGGTACGACCCGGTCCAGTTCGATCGCCCGGCCCGCGGCCACCGCCACGCCGTGTTCCCTGGCCCAGTCCGCGGCGTCGGCCAGCAGGCGGCTCTTGCCGATGCCGGCCGGCCCCTCGACCACGATGCACTCGCCGGATCCGCCGGTCGTGGCGGTGATGGCTTCCCGCAGGACCGCCTGTGCCTTGTCCCTGCCGACCAGCGGCAGCGGCGTGCTAGGCATGCCTCAACGCACCCTCCGGTTCGCGGCACGCGGGACCGGCCGGGCGTGCCGTGGTCAACCGGGCAGTTCGACCGATTGGTCGTGACGGAAGACGTTCGCCGGGTCCCAGGTGGCCTTGATCCGTTGCAGCGCGGGGTAGTTCGCCTTGTAGTACAACTCGGACCACGGTACGCCGGACGTGTTCCAGGTGGGATCGCTCAGGTCGCGGTCCGCGTAGTTGACGTAGCAACCGTCGGTACGTGCGTTCGGCACCGGAACGCCACCGGTGTCGGTGAAGACGTCCCGGTAGAGCTCGCGCACCCAGGCGATGTTCTGATCGTCTGTACTGGAATCCGTCCACGATACGACAAACTGAGGTTTCATAATGGAGTTGCGCTGCGGGACCACCGTGGCGTCCGACGCCACTGTGTTGATGTTACCGCCGTAAGTGGTGAGCAGCAGCAGGGCACCCGGGTTGGCGAAGTCGGTTCGGGTCAGGTGGTGGTACATCGCGGTGGCCTGCGCGTCGGTGAAGCGCTGCCGCAGGTATGCGGACTTGATCTTGAATCGCAGCGTCGTGTCACGGCCGCCGGTGAAGCCCGGCCACTCCACGGCATGCATCCACGGCTCGTGCCCACGCTGCAACACGGTCGGCGTGCTGCCCACCCCCGCGGACACCGCGCCGAGGAAATTGTCCATCAGCATGTCGGCGTCCGGCAGCGTCGCGTCGATCTCGGCGGTCAGGGCGAACGAGCCCGCAGAGCGGTGCTGCGGCTTGAGTTGGCTGAACAGCCGGGCGTAGGGCGAGTCCGGCGCGCTGTTCTCCTCCAGCCAGGAGCCGTAGTTGCGCATCATCGTGGTGAAACCCTGCTCGGTCATGGTGTCCCAGGAGAACGACAGGTTGGCCACCACCACACCGGCAGGCGCCGCGGGAAGCAGCGCCGACGGATCGCCGGACGCTCCGTGCGAGCGCATCCAGTACCTCGTGACCACACCGAAGTTGCCGCCACCGCCACCGGTGTGCGCCCACCACAGGTCCCGGTGCGGATCGTTCGGCTCGCGCGTGGCCCGCACCAGCCGAGCGACACCGTCCGCACCGACGACCACAACCTCCACCGCGTAGAGGTGATCCACCGTCAGTCCGTGCAGCCGGGACAGGATGCCGTAGCCGCCGCCCGCGATGTGGCCGCCTGCTCCCACCGACGGGCAGGAGCCGCCGGGAATGGTCACACCCCAGCCCCGGTACAAGGTCTTGTACACCTTCTCCAGGTTGGCGCCCACCTCGATGGCGAATGCCCGCATGGCGGGGTCGTAGTAGACGTCGTCGAACTGGGACAGGTCGATGACCGACCGCACCTCGGGGTCGGCGACGAAGTTCTCATAGCAGTGACCGCCACTGCGCACCGCCAACCGGGTGCCACTCGACACAGCAGCCTGCACCGCGCGGACGATCTCGTCGACGGACGTGACCTGCCGCACGTAGTCCGGCGTGCCCACATAGCGCAAGTTGTTGCCCCGCACCAGATCCGCGTATCGCGGATCGGTGGGGCCGACCGTGGTCTCGGGAATGCCCAGGTCCTCCGCGGCACCGGTCGCGGCCGACGCGGCGGGTCCCGCCGTCCCCGTCAGCGCGAGCGCGGAGCCACCGGCCGTCACACCAGCAAGAAATCGTCGTCGAGTGACCGCACGCATGTTCGACCATCCTCCCCAGATGTCGTTCACCGGAATGTGGTGCGCCTACCGAACGATCAGTCGATTCCGCCGTTGGCGTGAATTGTCTGCCCGGTGATCCAACCGCTGTCGATATCAGTGAGAAACGCCACAACGGCGGCCACGTCGGCCGGCTGACCGATCCGCCGCAATGGTGTATGAGCGGCGATCGAATCAATGTTGGCGCGTGCATCGGGCGCCAGCATGTCGGTATCCGTCGGACCGGGTGCGACGGCGTTGACTGTGATCCCGCGCGGGCCCAACTGGTGTGCAAGTGAACGGGTCAGCACCTCGACACCTGCCTTGGCCGCGCCGTACACACCGAGTATCGGAATAGCCGCGGCCGGCAATTTAGCTGACAGGTTAATAATCCGGCCGCCTTCGGACAGCCGCCGGGCCGCTTCTTGGCAGGACACGTACACGCCCCGCAGATTGACAGCGACAAGCCGGTCGAAGTCCTCGACGGCGAAGTGCTCGATCGGACCACCCGCGATCATCGCGGCGTTGTTGACCACAATGTCCAGGCCACCGAATTCGGCCTGTGTCAGTGCATACAACGCGCGGATGTCGGCCGGCTCGCCCAGGTCTGCCGCAGCGGTCACGGCCTGGCCACCGGCCGTACGGATCGCCGTGGCCACCTCGTCCGCCGCATCCTTGTTCTCGTGATAGTGCACGACGACGTGCGCGCCGGCACTGCCGAGCCGTTGTGCGATGGCTCGGCCAATACCTCGGGAAGCGCCGGTTACAATCGCGGTCCTACCCCGTAAACTCACAGTGATCCCCTCTCCGCCAATTGACGCTACGGCGCGGCCCGCTGCGAGGCAACCGGTTTCAGGAACATTCTCGGATCCGCAAGTTCACGTGAACACGTGATGCCACTGGGCTAGTCTCTTGCCAGGCTCATGGGTATCTGTGACATCGAGCGGAATCGCACGAGAAAGTTGTTCCTCGTGGAAACTGGTACTGCACGATCGACATCCCTGACATCAAGTCTGCCGGTCCGACTGTCTCGCGACGATCTCTGGGCGGGTCTGCTGCGCAAGGCCGAGGACCCGGTCGCGTTCATTCCGGCGATCACCGCCTGCACCGTGCTGGAACGACGTTCGGACGGTAGCCTGGTGCGCGAGATCGTGGTCGACGGCGAGACCCGACAGCGCGAACTGGTCACCTTCGAACCCAAACGCCGCATCGTATTCGAGCAGCTCACCGATCCCGACCTGAGCGCGATCGTGAATCAGGTCGACGAGGACGGCGACGTCCTGCGCCTGACACTGCGGATCGAACTGTCCGAGCACGGCATGGCAAGAGCCGCGCGCGAACCAGGTTTTCTCAACGGCACCAGGGACTACTTCGCCGGCACGTTGCGCGACATCGTCGCGACCATCCACCGGCCGGACTGAGGAGCGCTTGTGGTGACACCGGTCCTGATCGTCGGCGCCGGTCCGGTCGGCGCGACGCTCGCGCTCGAACTGGCCAGGCACGGCGTGCGCAGCGTGGTCGCCGACCGGGCGGCGACACCATCAGCGCACCCGAAGATGGACTTCATCAACGCTCGCAGCATGGAACTGTTCAAGCGGCTCGGCGTGGTGGGCGAAATCCGCGACCGGGGCGTCGGACCGGACCACGACTTCACGTTCCAGTGGTCCCGGACGTTCGCCGAACCGCCGGTCACGACGTGGTCATACCCGTCGGTGGCCGGTGTGCGGGAACGGATCGAACAGACCAACGACGGAACCAGTCCCGCGGAGCCCTACCAACGCATCGCGGGCTCGATCCTGGAGGACGTCCTGCGCGCCCGGCTGCGCGCGCATCCGCTGGTGGAACTGCGTGCGGGTTGGCGGCTGACCGAGCTGGAGGGTACCGAGGGCGCCTTCGTCGACCCGGACGGCGGTCGTCATCGAGTGGCGGCGCGGTACGTGGTCGGTTGCGACGGTGCGAACAGCACGGTCCGCGCGCTGACCGGGATCCCGCTGCACACCGACGGTCCGACCGCCAACCACTGCGACGTCTACTTCACCAGCAGCGATCCGGAACTACGCCGGCACGGCCGGTACTTCCTCGCCGTGCTGGGCGGTGGCCTGACGCTGGTGTCTCGCGACGAGCGCGACACGTGGACGGCCGCGTTCCCGTTGCCGCCCGGCGCCGAGACCGCGACGGATCCGGTGGGCACGCTGACCGAACGGCTCGGTCTGCCCATTACCGTAGACAAGGTGATCAACGTCGCCTACTGGCAGGGCAGGCTCGCGGTGGCGGAGAAGTACCGCAGCGGCAACGTGTTCCTCGCCGGCGACGCCGCCCACCAGTTCTACCCGACCGGCGGGCACGGCGCGAACACCGGCCTTGGCGACTCGTTCGACCTCGGTTGGAAGCTGGCCGCACGGCTGGCCGGCTGGGCGGGCGAGACCCTGCTGGACAGCTACGAGGCCGAACGCCGTCCGGTGGCGTTGTTCAACCGGGAGATGTGCTTCAACCTGCTGGAGGTGTGGCGCCGATTCCCGGTGCTCGTCGGCGCCGGTGCGTCCCGCGAGCAGTTGGCCGGTTTCCTGGCGCAGGACGCCTACCAGATCGACAACCTCGGCATCCACTGCGGCTATCGGTATGCGGGTTCGCCCGTGGTGTGGCCGGAGCGGGGCGACCCGCCACCGTGGGAGTGGCAGCGCATCGTGCCCAGCACGTGGCCGGGTGGCCGCGCGCCGAGCATGCTGCTGGCCGACGGCACGCCGCTGTTCGACCGGCTGGGCACCGGTTTCACGCTGGTGGACACCTCCGGCGCCGGCCTGGGTGCCGAACTCGCCGCCGACGCGGCGGACTGGGGGCTGCCGGTGACGTACCTGCCGCTCGACGACGACCAGGTGCGCAAGGTGTGGGAACGGGACCTGGTCCTGGTGCGCCCCGACCAGCATGTCGCGTGGCGCGGGGACAGCAGGCCACCGGACTGGTCCGCCGTGGTGGCGACGGTGAGCGGTGGGAGCCCGTTCCACGAACGCGAGTGATGGAATCGAACGGAGCAGGGGGATGGCAGACATGTCAGGTGCGGCGACTTTTCAGGAGCCTGCCGAGATCGAGGGGGAGGACACCACAGCATCGCATTGGGGTGAGCGAAGCACGGATCCGATGACCTTACCCATGGCCCGACGCGGCGAACCGTACGTGCCTGCCCAGCAGGGCAGCGCATGGCTGGCCGGAGTGTCCGGTGACTGCCGGCACTTCCTGCGGGTGGCGGCCGCGGTGGGCATGCGATTCGCGCCGGACGACGTGGCGCGCCTGCTGGACCGGCCGACGGCGGCGCTGCTGCCGCTGGTGGACGAGGCCCTTGGTGCTGGCGTGCTGACCGTCACCGGCAGCTTGTTGACCTATCGGGACGAACGGCGGTGGCGCGAGGCCGCGGCCACCGTGCCGCAGCCGATGCTGCGGTCCCTGCGACAGAAGGCCGGCGCGTCGGCACCGGCTGCCGTGCCGGCAGCGGAGGACGAACCGTTGGCTCGGCCCAATGCCGCTGGCGTGCCCACCACCACCGTGCTGTCCAACGCCCGCTGGAACGCGGGCGAACCCCTGGAGGCACTGCGGTTCGGCCGCGAGGCGGTCGACGCGATCGGCGACGACACACCGGGCCCGTGGCGGCCGCACGCGCGACTCGCCCTGGCCCACAAGATGGTGAGCCTGCGTGATCTGGGCTGTGCCGAGTCCCTCATCCGACAGGCGCAGGACGATGTCGACCATCTCGGCCCCGGGCCGCACACCACGGCGCCGCGCGTGGTGCGGGCCAGACTGCTGGCGCAGACCGGTCACCTGGCCGAGGCACGGTCCGAGGCCGAAGCCGCCCTGCGTCCCGGCGTACCAGGCGGCAGCGCCGAGGTGGGCGGCTATCACCGGTTGGCCCGGTCGGTCCTCGCCCTGACCTCGTTGCGGCTGGGCGATCTGACCGGTGCGGCGACCCACGCCGAACTGTGCGGGGCGGACGGGGACGAGCGCGATCCCACCTTCCCGGCCAGCCACGTCGAGTGGATCAACTTCCTGGTCGCCACCGCTCGGCGGGCGCCGGAGCAGGCGCTAGGCCCCGTCGAGCGCATGTTTCCAGCACTGCTGGCCCGGCCCAGCCTCTGGTACGACGAGCCTGCCGCCGCGCCGTGGCTGGTACGGCTCGCACTCGGTGGCGGTGCCTCCGACCTGGCCGGGACCGTGGTGGCCACGGTCGGCGCACTGGCCGAGGGCTTCCCCGAGCTGCCCACGGTGGTGGCCACGGCCCGGCACGTGCGGGCACTGGTCGCCGACGATGTCGCCGGTCTCGCCGCCGTGGCCGAGCAGCACTGGGACACCTGGGCGGGCGCGCTGGCCGCCGAGGACCTGGCAACCCGGCTGGCCGACCTGGACGGTGAGCGGGAACGGGCACTGCACTGGCTGAGTGTCGCGCTGGACCGGTTCGCCGAGGTCCGTGTCGGGCCGGACCTGGCCAGGGTCCGCGGTCTGCTGCGCTCCCTGCGGCCTACGCGCGGACCCGACCGGCGGTCCGGCTGGGACCAGTTGTCCGACACCGAACGGCGGATCGCCGTGCTGGTCAGCCAGGGCATGACCAACCGCGAGGTGTCGGAGCTGATCTTCCTCTCACCGCACACCATCAACTACCACCTGCGGCGGATCTTCCAGAAGCTGGAGATCCGCTCCAGGGTGGCGTTGGCCGGCATCGTGACCAGGGAGGAGTGAGCGGTCAGCGCTGCGCGCCGAGTTCGTGGAGCAGGTCATCGGTGCTGACCACCATCGCGCAGCGTCGCGCGGCGTAGTCCAGCGCCCAGTGGTGGTATTCCGGGGTGAAGTCGGCGATCGCGTCGGCCACCAGGAACGGCTCGATGTCCAGGGTGAACGCATCACACGAGGTCATCAGGCAGCCGACGTGCGCGTAGACACCGCACACGATCAGCTGGTCCCGGCCTAGCGCGGCGAGCCGGTCGGCCAGGTCGGAGCGGGCGAAGGCGCTGTAGCGCCATTTGGTCAGGACGGTGTCGTGCGGCGCGGGCGTCAACTCGTCGATGATCCGCCTGCTGGCCGGGTCACCGCTCATACCGGGCCCCCACATGTCCATCAGCAGACCACGGTCCTGAGTGGACATGTCGCCGGGCTGGGCGGAGTAGAACACCGGCAGGCCCAGTTCGACGGCCGCGGTCCGGATACGGCCGACGTTGCTGGTCAGGTCCACGACCGGCTTCTGGCCGGCCGGGAAGTAGTCCACGAAGTAGCGCTGCATGTCGTGGATGAGCAGGGCCGCCCGAGCCGGGTCAGGCCGCCACGCGGCGGTGTTGGCCGGCAGGTCCACCGGCATCGGGTAGGGCTCGATGACGGGAATGGTCACGGTGTTCTCCCCTTCTGCCGGTCAGCGGCCGAGCGCGGCGCCGCCGTCGACGTACAACTCCTGCATGGTGATGTGGCCGGCCCGGTCGGACGCCAGGAACGCCACCGCGTCCGCGATGTCCTCCGGCGTGGCCAGTTTCCGCAGCGGGATGCCGACCCGGTACCGGCCCGCGTCCCCCCGCACGACCTCGGTCGGGCCGTAGTCGTCGGCCCACATGGAACTGAGCATCGGGGTGTCCGTCGACCCCGGTGCCACGATGTTGCAGCGGATGCCGTACTCGGCCAGTTCCAGGCCGAGACACTTGGTCAGTGACGTGGACGCCGCCTTGGACGCGCAGTACGCGGCCATCGACATCCTCGGCACGGCGGCAGCGTTGGAACCGACCGTGATCACGACGCCCGAACGGGTCTCCCGCATCCGCCTGGCCACCGCGCGCGACACATGCAGGACGCCGAGCACGTTGACGGCGAAGATCTGCGACCATTCGGCGTCCGTCATGTCGATCACCGACCCGGTCCGCAGCACACCCGCGACGTTGACCAGGACGTCGATCGGGGCCATTGTCGCCTCGATCTTGGCGACCGTGGTCTCGACGGCGTCCACGTCGGTGACGTCGAGTTCGTAGGCCAGCGCGCTGTGGCCTGCCGCGATGAGTGCGTCGACGGTCCCACGCACCGCGTCGATGTTCGCGTCGGCTGCGGCGACGATGGCGCCCTCGCCGGCCAGCGTCCTGGCGACCGCGGCGCCGATGCCCTGACCGGCGCCGGTCACCAGTACGACCTGCTGGGTGTCTGCCATGGCTATCCCCTCGTCCTCGGCACGTCCGCCACCGCGTCGTAGCCGTAGAGCCAGTCCTGTTCGGCCAGGCGTTGCGACTCGACGAGCGTCGAGTCGCGGTCGCGTTGTTCGGCGCCGTCGTCCAGGTGCAGGGTGGTCGCGTTGCGCTGCGAGATCCGCTGGATCCGCGCGGTGCGGGCGGTGCGCAGTTCCTGGTAGGTGGCCAGCGGGTCGGGCAGGCCGCTGGCCAGGCAGGCGGCCAGCACGGCGGCGTCTTCGATGCCCTGGTTGGCGCCCTGGGCCAGGAACGGCAGCATCGGGTGGGCCGCGTCGCCGATCAGCGTCGTGCGGTCGGTGCTCCACCGGTCCAGCGGCTGTCGGTCGTGCAGCGCCCACCGGCTGACCCGGTCGGCGGCGTCGATCACCCTGGTTACGTCGGGATGCCAGCCGCGGTACGCCTCGGCGACGTCGGACACGTGCGCCGGCATGGACCAGGACTCGGTGTACCACTTCTCGGCGGGCGTGGTGGCGCCGAAGCTGACCAGTCGACCGGCCGCGATCGGGTAGCACACGAAGTGCTGCCGTGGCCCCAGCCAGAGCACCACCTTCGGCTCGTCCAGCAGGTAGGGCACCCGGTCGGCCGGCACCACGCCCCGGTAGATGGTCTGCCCGGAGAACCGGGGTTCGTCCACCGCGAGGGCATCCCGCACGATGGAGTGGATGCCGTCGGCACCGACGCACATCCGTGCCGTCACCGGATCATCGGAGCCGAACCGGGCCAGCACACCGCCATCGACGGATTCGACACCGGTGCACCGCATGCCCAGCGTCAGTGCGTCGGCCGGCAGCCGGTCGGCCAACAGCTCGTGTAGCTCGGCCCGGTGCACCGTGTAGTAGGGAGCGCCGTAGCGCCGCTCGCACGCCTGGCCCAGTTCGGTGCGGCCGAGTACCCGGTTGTCGGCCCACCCGCGCATCTCGACCGCCTCCGGTCGGACGCCGATCTTGCGCAGGTCGTCGGCCATGCCGAGCCGATGCAGCACGCGGGTGGCGTTGGGCGCGAGCTGGATGCCGGCGCCCACCTCGCCGAGCGTGAGTGTCTGCTCGATCACCCGGCAGGCGGTGCCGTTGGCGGCCAGCGCCCCGCCCAGCGTGAGGCCGGCCAGGCCTGCGCCGACCACCAGCACGTCTTCAGTGATGCTCATGCGAACCGTCCCCGAACTCAGTAGTAGAGCAGCGCCTTGTCCCAGTCCTCGTCCGCGCCGAACAGGCTGCGCGGCTTGAGCACGTCGCTGCTGGCGGTCAGGATCGACTGCGGCACCAACGTTCCCGGCGGCACACCCTGCACCTCGCACGGTGCGCCGAACCGGTCGCGGATCATGTCCGTGAGCGCCGAGGTCGCCGCAGCCGCCCGCTCGGGCGCCACCTCGACCTGCACCCGCAGCAGGTCCGGTTCCGCCTTGGCCCGCCAGAACAGCACCCCGTCCTCGGCGGGTAGCGCGAAGACGAGCGACTCCAACTGGTGCTGGGTGATTCGCGCGTCACTCACCGGGTAGGCGAACGCGGACCGACCGAGCACCCGAATGACCGGGAGATGCCAGCCGCATTCACAGTCCTGATAGGATAATTCGACGGAGTCGTGCAGGTTGTACCGGATCAACGGCATGGCTTCGCGGTACAGCATGGTGACCACGAGTTCGCCGCTGCCCTCCGCCGACACCGTGCCGGTATCCGGGTCGTACACCTCGGGAATGCCCCGGTCGGCCCAGAAATGCAGGTTGCCGTGCGGACACTCGCCGGCCAGGCTGCCGGTCTCGGTCGACCCGTACTCCTCCACCACCGGCACCTGCCACAGCTCACCGATCCTGGCCCTGCGGGCCGGGGTCAGCGGTTCACCGCCGACGAACAGCGCGCGCAGCTGAGGAAAGTCCGTGCCCGGCCGCAGTCCGGCGGCCCGTGCCGCGGCGGCCCAGATCAACGTCTCGGTCGGCATCGACCAGGACAGTGTCACGCCGAGGTCGTGCATGACCCGCACCACCCTGGCGTAGGGCATGGCCAGTGACCGGTTGTCGCCGGGCACCACGGTGGCGCCGTGCAGCCGTGCGGCGGCATGCGCCAGATGGCCGGTGATCATCAGCGCATACGGCGTGCGCACCAGGAAGATGTCGTCCTCGTTGATGCCCACCCACTTGCGGGCGTAGCGCTGCGCCAGGTCCAGCCAGTCCTCCTGGGTGTAGTAGGACGCGGTGGGCGTGCCCGCTGTACCGCTGGACTCGTGGTAGGTGGCCAGTCGCGCCTGGGTGACGGCCAGCAGCCCGAACGGATAGTTGTCCCTCAGGTCCTGCTTGGTGGTCAGTGGCAGACCAGCGAGGTCGGCGCGGCCCGCGGGCGTGACACCGCCGAAGTGCCGCTGGTAGAACGGCGACCGCGCGGACCACGCGAACACCTGGTCGAGCTGACGGTCCTGCAACCGGGTCAGTTCCGCCATGCTGCGCCACTGCCCGATCTCCGGCAGTTCGGTGAGGGTCGCGGACATGTCACTGCTCCAATCCGAGAAGGCGATGGGCGTTGCGCCAGGCGATGCGCTCCCAGTCGGCAGGGGTCACGGACACGGCGTCGAACTTGACCAGTTCCACGTTCGGGTGCTGTAGCGGGTACTCCGAGCCGAACAGCAACCGCTCCGAGCCGAGTTGCCGCAGTGCCGCCCGCAGCACGGTGGTGTAGCCGCCGGAGGTCTCTAGCAGGATGTTGGCGTGGCCGGCAATGAGGTCGACGGCATGGAAGTCGATGTTCCCCGTGCCGCTGTGGCCGAGCACGAACGTTGCGTCCGGGTGGTGTGTGGCCAGCCGGACCAGATCCGCGACACCGCTGCCCGGCCGGATCAGGCACACCACGTACACCGGGTGGCCGACCGATGCCGCCACGGCGACCAGCTCCGCCGTGCGGTCATCGGTCAGCGGGACGCCGTGCACGGCCGGCGAGATCTCCAATCCGACGAACTCGGCGGCGCGCTTGGCATACCAGTCGACCGGGCGGTGCGGGTTGGCGAAGAAGAACGGCACGAACCGGCCATCGGACCCGGCGCACGCGGCGAGCACGGCGTCGTTGTCCGCGTCGGTCTCCACGTGCCCGCCGTCAACGAGCTGCCTGGACAGTGTGGACAGTTCGATGGTGCCGCCTGCGGCCAGTGCCGCGCGGTCGAGGCCACAAGAGTCGAGCATGGCGACAAGACCGTCGACGGCACCGGGCCGAGGCGCCAGCCGGGCGTGGAAGTCGAACACGGGCCGATTCGGCATGGCGCTACTTCTCCAGGCAGAACTCGGCGATCGGGTAACCGACGTGCCGATCCTCGGTCGGCAGGTGACCCAACACCTTGTCGCCGGGGCGCAGCTCGGTGGTGTTCAGCACCACCCCGTTCGGGCCTAGCACCCGCACGTGCCAGTCGTCCTGCACGATGAGATTCACCGTCCGACCGTCCGGGCCGACGGCGTCGATGGCCAGCAGCGGTCGCGACTCGATCTTCACCCTGCCGACCGTCACGATCCTGGTCTGCCCCTTGGCGTCCACTGCGGTGATCTTGCTGCCCGCGGTGAGCTCGCTCAGGTAGTTGGTACGAGTGCCGCCGGCCAGCGTGTACGAGTGAATCGCACCGGCGTTGACCCGGAACGGCCGGATGGGCATGTAAGGCAGGGGATGTGTCTCGCTGCAGCACAGGATCATGCCCTTGGAGTGTGAGCCGACGAGGATGCCCTCGTCCTCGTGGAAGTACGAGCACGTGTCGACGCAGGCCCGCTCGCCCATGCCGACGTGCGACACCCCGGTGACCTCCAGTTCGACCAGCGGGATCGAACCGGGCTCGGTGGCCGCCGCCGCACGCAGCGCGGTGGCCTGACCGACCGTGCTGGGCGCCAGCATCACACCGTCCGAACCGTGCTCCAGCACGCCGAAGACGATCTCTGCCTCCTCGACGTCGGCCACCGTGGTGATGATGTTGCCGGCCGACCGGTCGGCTGCCGCCAGCACGATCTCCAGCGGGATCTTGGTCGGGTCGCGGAAGGACAGCACGCTCCACTGCTCCGTACGGGCTGCCGTGCATGCGACCTCCAGGCTGGCCGCGTCGGTGATCTCGACGAACCTGCCGAGCTGCACACTCTCCGGCAGCGATGTCGCGTCTACCCGACCGTCGGGCACCACAAGGATGTCGACGCCGGCCAGATCACCGGGCACACCGCCGGACGCGAGCAGCACACGCCGCACGGTCGGTGGAACCGCTGCCAGGTCCGCGAGGTCGTCCGAAACGATCGCGTCCACCCGCTGGTGGATCGCCTCCTCCACGACGGCCGTCCTCGCGGCGCCGGCGGCGCGAATGTCGAGCCACACTACCTTCACGTCGGTTCCTCTCTTGGTTTCCGCTTGGACGCGCCTACCGGCCAGCCGGGGCCAGCTCGCGCGGTGGCGCGATGATCATCGGCGAGTGCACCCGGTCGGCCACGAGTTGAGCGAGCGTGCCGGGATCCGCGCTGGCGAAGATGTTGCGGCCGGCGGCCAATCCGGCCACCGGCGACGCCAGCACCTCGTCCACATGGGACAGGAACTCGGCAGGCGACGCCGTGGGCGCACCGCCGGCCACCAGGACCGGGATCGGACAGCACCGCACCACATCGGTCATCTCGGCCGCACCACCCGCGTACGGTGTCTTCACCAGGTCGGCGCCGAGCTCGGCGGCCAGCACGGCGGCGTGGGCGACCAGTACGGGGTCACGCGGGTCGGTGATCCTCGGGCCGCGCGGGTACATCATCGCCATCAGTGGCATGTTCCAGCGGTCGCACGCCTCGGATACCGCGGCCAAGTCGGCCACCTGCTGCCGCTCACCCTCGGCGCCGATGTTGACGTGCACACTGACGGCGTCCGCACCCAGTCGCAGCGCCTCTTCGACGCTGGCGACGAGATACTTCGCGTCCGGATCGGGTGCGTGCATGGTGCTGGCGCTCAGGTGCACGATCAGCGACAGGCTGGCGAATGCCTGGTGGTCGATGTGCCGCAGTGCGCCCTTGTGCAGGACGACAGCGTCCACGTCGTGTTCGGCCAGCCGCTGCACCAGCGGACCCACCCCGGCGGTGGCCGTGATCGGGCCGTCGGACACCGGATGGTCCATCGGGACCACGAGGAGCCTGGCGCCGCCGTGCCGGTAGAGCCTGCGCAGGCGTACCGCGCGGCCGAAAGCCTGGTTGTCAACCATCGAAATCCCCTCGTGCCGCCATCATCGAGTGGAGGTCGAAGTCGCCGTGGTCGAGTCCGAACTCCTCGTGCAGCAGCGCGACCGCCCGCGCCACCTGCGTCCTGGGCACCGTCATCGACGTACGCAGCTGGGTCGCAGACACCCAACTGGTCACGATGCCGGCGTGGTCGAGTGTGGTGAGCATCCGCGTGACGAACTCAGGGCGGTTGAGCAAGCCCGTGCCCACCATGGAAATCTTGGCCACGTCCTCGGTCACCTCGACCCGGCCACCGCGGGGCGCCGCCATCTCGCGCAGCGGCGGCACGATCGAGGGCAGGACAGCCGACGACAGCGTGAAACCCATCCGGAACTCCGGTTCGTTGCTGCCCGACCGGGCCACCAGGTCGACCGGCGCCCGCTGGCTGGCCAACACGGTGAACACCTCACGGGCCAGGTCGTCGTCCGCCTGGACGAGCACCCTGGCGACCGCTTGCTCGTGCGTGATGGCCATGACGGCACCCCGGTTCTCCAGTGGGTCGATCGCCGCCGACGTGACGGTGGTGCCGGCACCACCGGTGATCGAGCTGCGCACGTGAATGTCCACACCGGACAGTTTGGCCAGCTCGGTGGCCCGCGAGTACATCACCTTGGCGCCTGCGAAGGACATCTCGGCCATCACCGGAGCCGGAATCGCCGGCATCAGGCGGGCACCGGGCACCAACCTTGGATCGGCGGTGTAGATACCGTCCACGTCGGTGTAGATCTCGCACCGCCGGACGCCGAGTTCCGCGGCCAGCGCGACCGCGGTGGTGTCCGAGCCACC
>DASUJK010000102.1:0-2188 GCA_036279295.1 Pseudonocardiaceae bacterium
GCCCTGGCTGGTACTTAGTCCGGCGAGATGCCGCATTAAGTCAGACCCGGATCCGCGAGTAGGGCGTGGTTCGTGTCCGTGATCGGCCGGTGAGGGACGTGGGCGGGTTGTTCGGGCTCTGGGGCAGGTCGATGTGCCCGGTGTCGTTCCGGGTGGCGGTTCTCCGAGTCCTCGGTTGTCGGGATGGGACGGCGGCGTCAGGCCGCGGTGGGGAGTTCCCTGATCCGGGTGAGCACGATCGGCAGCAGGTGGTCGCCGGGTGGGAGACGCAGTGTCAGCCGGCGTTGGTGGCGAACGAGCCGGGCGGGGACGCAGAGCAGTTCGTGACGCAGCCGAGCGGCGTGCGCTCTGCCGTGCTCGTCGATCCGGGTCAGGGTTTGCAGCAGGGTCGAGAGGTTGCCAGCGATGAGCGCGGCCCACATCCACACGCTGTTGATCGCGTGGTTGCCGGAGGGGAGCTTGCGCAGCGCGGCGCCGAGCTTGGCCTCACGGATCCGGTCCTCGATGTCGGTGCGACGCCGGAACCAGGCCTCGACCTCGAGGATCGACTCGGCGTTCCCGTCGCCAGGGCGGTCGTTGGCGGGGATGTTGGTGACGATGAACGAGACCGCGTAGGCGTGGGTCGCGGTGCCTTCCAACGCCAACGCAAGCTGGTTCTTGTCGATGGTGCGTCGTCGTCGCGACCGTGGGTCGGCCGAGATGTCCTCGGCATCGACACGGACCCTGCGCACGATCGTGTAGGTCCCATCGGGCCAGCCGGCCGGGGCGTAGTCGACCGCGGCAACCTGGGCGCCTGGCATGTCGATCGCCTCGACCCAGGCGTCGGGGTCGATGCTGGCATAGGCGCGCCACATTGCGGTGTTCCGCTTCGCCGCGATCGCGAAGTCACAACCCTCCTCCACGGCCGTGTGGGCAAGGTCTGCGGTGAAGTAGCCGGCGTCGGCGCGGGTCCGCAACCGATCACCGGCCCGGGCGGTATCGCGGACCGACTCCGGAACCCCAGCCAGTCCGCGCGTCAGCATGTCCGCGGCGCGGGGCCGGACGTCGTCGTTGCCGGCCAGCAGGTCAGCAGCGGTGGTGAGCGCGGCCTCAGCCCAGGTCGCCAGATGTGGACGCCCGGCACGCTGACCGGCGTAGTTGTAGGCCACGCCCTGCTTCCTCGACCCGTAGACCTCCACGTCGGTGGAATCCAAGTCGATGGTCACCTTCGCCGACAACGCCATCTTGCGTTCGACAGGAAGCAGATCCACGGCCCGTCGTGCCAGCTCAGCGACCGCGACCTCGACACCGGCGAACTGGTCGGGACCGAACCGGCGAGCCAGACCCGCCGCGGTCGTCGAGGCGAGCACCGGGACCGCCGACAGCTCCGAAGCGGCGGCATCGGCGCGTTGCCGGTCAAGTCCGACCAACGCGTCGGCGCCCAACAGTTGCGACTGCGCCATACCGACCAGGAGCTCGCCCGCCGTGGCACCGCGCTCGCGCTTCTTGACCGACCCGATGCCCCGATCGAATCGACCGACCACATCGAGCGCCTCGATGAACTCCGCGACTGCCGCGACACCCGAGGCGCCGGTCAGCGACGGGTCCGGCGCACCGATCTGGACACGCTGACGTCCACGCTTCCGGACAGACTTCCCACGACGTACGCTCTTCACCGACAGGGTGCTCCTTCCGCTCGGCAATCGACGGCCTCAACAACCTCGATTCTCCAAGCAGGACGGGCACTCTCGTCGTCTCACACGCAGATCACCACCGCACTACTCGCGGATCCGGGTCAGACGGCGACCACTCCGGTGGCGACGAGAATCATCCGTACGACGGCGAAGGCCAGCCAGCTGGCGACGACCAGCCTGACCGACCGTCGACGTACGAGGTCCTCCAGAGCAGGAACCGGTCGGTGCGTGACCAGCGCGCGCGCCGTCGCAGCGGCGAAGCCGACCGCGGCGAGCAGCAGGACGATGCCGAACGGGTTGGCCGCAAGGCCGGCCTGCCAGTCGCCGTGCAGCCAGAAGACCCAGGACCGGGTCAACCCGCAGCCCGGACACGGCAGTCCGGTCATCAGCCGGAACGGGCAGACCACGGGGCCGGCGGTGGCGTCGTGCGGTGTCAGCACCGCTGCCGCAGCGATGGCGCCGACCCCTAGGGCGGCGACCGTGATGCTGCGCCGGCCGCCACCAACGGCTGTGCC
>DASUJK010000103.1:0-7487 GCA_036279295.1 Pseudonocardiaceae bacterium
CGGCCAGTTCGGCGAGGGCTGGTTGCTCAACCCACGTCGTCTCCGTGTTCGGCCGGGGCAGCCATCGCGGTGCGCAGCTTGACGATGCTGGCCGCGAGCAGCCGGGACACGTGCATCTGGGACAGACCGACGCGATCCGCGATCTGGGTCTGTGTGAGGTTGCCGAAGAACCGCAGGAGCACGATGGCCCGTTCCCGTTCGGGCAGCGTGGCCAGCACCGGGAACAGGGCCTGCCGGTTCTCCACGTCGACCAGCCGTTCGTCGTCGTCACCGAACATGTCGCCGACCGAGGTACCGCTGTCGCCCGCCGAGACCAGTTCGTCCAGCGATTCGCTGTGGTAGGCGTTCGCGGCGGCCAGACCTTCCTGGATCTCCTCGATCGGCACGTCCAGCGCCTTCGCCAGCTCGCTCGGCCGGGGTGCCCGGCCGAGATCATGGCTCAGCTCAGCGGTTTTCGCGGTGATCGCGGCGTGCAGTTCCTTCACCCGTCGTGGCACACGCACGGCCCAGGTGGTGTCGCGGAAGAAGCGCCGCACCTCACCGGTGATCGTCGGCACGGCGAACGCCAGAAAGTCGCTGCCGCGTGTTGGATCGAATCTGTCGACAGCCTGGATCAGGCCGATGGCGGCCACCTGGCGCAGATCGTCGTCCGGCTGGCCACGGTTGTGGAAGCGGCGGGCGATGTGTTCGGCGACCGGTAGATGCGCGGCGACCAACCGGTCGCGCAGCGTCCGCCGGACCGCCTCGGGCAGTTTCTGGTCGGCCAGCTCGTGGAACAGCGGTGCCAGGTCGCTGTAGTCGGTCTTCTTCGCGGCTCGAACTGTGGTCAAGTGATCATCACCCTCGGCTGATGGCCGGTGGGAAGGGGTGTGGCGCGTGCGTCGCCGAGTGGGCACGGTTGTACTCCACAGGCGTACGGGCTGATGGGCGGCGCGACTGTGCACCGGAACCGCGTTGTGGCAGAACGCGGTCGGAAAAAGCCCCGGTGCGGCTGTGCGCTCAACCGCGATATACACCAACAGTACTTGGCCGACGGGGGTACGGCAAGGTGACCTTGATCAAGTCTGGTTAGGACTGTCTGTTGCCACCGGGCCGTTCACTTCGTTCCGTTGCTCTGCCCCGCCTGCCGCAGCGCGTCCCACGCCAGCCGTGCCGCTGTCGCGGCCGCCGCGGGCGGCTCGGTGAGCACGTCGTCGGCCCGGTCGCCGAGCAGTTCGCGTTCCGGCTGCTCAGCGGGCGCGTTGCCGACCAACTGCACGAGCGCGACACTGAAGTCGCGCAGCTTCACGTTGGCCTGCTGGCTGATCCGCACCAGTGCGCTGAACGCGCCAGGACCGTCACAGCCGAGACGGGCCATCACGATGCCCTTGGCCTGCTCGATCACCCTGCGGTGCTGCACCATGTCCAGCACCTGGTCGGTGCGCATCACCTCGCCGGCACAGAACTCGACGACGGCCGCGCTGGTGGCGATCAGCGGCTCGTAGCCCTCCACCACCCGCAGGTCGACAAGAGTTGGAGCATGGTCGAGGTACACGCTCAGCATGATCAGGCCGCCCTGGCTCCAGGCGCCGGGCAGCGCCACCATGCCGATCTCCGACGCGCCGCTGTCCAGCCACTCGGCCAGTTCCGGCCAGCGCTGATCGGTGCGCAGGTCGTCCACCAGGATGTGGTCGTCCTGCTCGGCGGCGGTGACCAGCGGACCTGCCTTCGCCGACCACTGCTGGTGGTCCAGTTCGGCGGCCAGCCCCGTGCCCCCGATCAGGGCACCCTCGTCCACCGACGGCCCCGAGCTGAGACCGACACCGATACAGCCGGCGATCTGGTCGCACAGGTGCGTCAACAGGCGGTCGATCAGGTCCGAGCCGACCGTGAATCGCGTGGTTTCTTCCGACGTTTCCCTCACTCCTTCCGGTTTACCGAACCGGCCGGGCGTGAAACGTGCGTCAACGCACGACAGGGTGACGCAACCTGCGCCACCCTGTCGCGTCGGTGTCTCGTTCAGGCTCGTTCAGACCTGCTTGACCTCGACGCCCTTCCAGAACGCCACTCGATCGCGGACGTGCTCGGCTTCCGGCTTGGGCTCCGGGTAGTACCAGACGGCGTCCTCGTTGGTCGCGCCGTCCACCGTGACCGAGTAGTAGCTCGCGGTGCCCTTCCACGGGCAGACGGAGTTGGTGGCGCTGTCGGACAGGTACTCCTGCTTCAGCGCGGCGGCCGGGAAGTACAGATTGCCCTCGACGGTCACCACGTCGTCGGTCTCGGCCAGCACAGTGTCGTGCCACACCGCCTGATAGGTCATGGTCGCTCCCTCGTCACTTTGTCGCGCTGCGCCGCAGCGCCCTGCGCAGCTGCAGGATTCGACCGTAACCGGGCACGGCCACCAGCAATACCCCCGCGATCGCGGCGAGCAACAACGCGACACCCAGCGACAGGTGCCCGTGCGCGCCGAAGAAGGAGATGTTCACCGACTGGCTGTTCTCGATGATGAACACCAACAGCACCAGCAGGACGATGGCGGCCGCGGTCAGGCCGACCCACAGGCCGCTGAACCTGGTCCTGCGCATCTTCTTGAACGCGTGGTCCGGTGTCGGCACCACAGCCGGGTCGGGCATCCCGGTGTTCGGTTCGTACTGGGCCGGTTCGCCCGGTGCCACATCCCCCCGGGCCGATTCCCGCTGAGCCGGCTGGGTCGGCTTGGCGGTCTGTGCCGGGATCTGGTCGGTGTCGGGCGCGTCCACGCGCTCCTGCTCCGCCATGTTGATCACCTACGTTCGGTTCTGGGACGATTCCCGCCTGGCGTCCAGTGTGGCGCCGTTCGGGGTGATTCGCTGCTCGCCACCCTGAGGATGGCCACCGATCGGGTTAACCCAAACGTCCTGGTCGTCCGCCACCCGGCCGGTGAGCACCAGACCGGCCATCGCGACGACCGCGTCGGCGGCCCGTTGTGCCGGGCAGTGCTCCCTGGTGGCCCGGCGCAGGTCGGCGGCCAGGCCGGCGAGCAGCAGGTGGGCCATGCAGTCGGCGTCCAGGTCGGGCCGGGCGATGGCGATCAGCGACCGCACGTGCCGCTGCCACTGCGGGTAGCCACCCACTCGGTAGCGCGCGCCGGGAGACGCCGTCTCCGACATGTGCACGAGGTCCAGGTTGGCGTCCAGGAACCTGGAGTACGCGGCCAGGAACGCGCGCAGCCGGTCACCGGCGGGGGCACCCCGACCCAGCGGCGGCGGACCCTTGTCCAGCGCGTCCTGGAGTTCCTGCTCCCTGGCGTCGAGCAGGGCGACCCCCAGCCCGGCCTTGTCGCCGAACCTGCGGAACAGCGTGCCCTTGCCGACGCCCGCCTCGTTCGCGATCTGGTCCATGGACACGCCGTCCACGCCGTGTTCGGCGAACAGCCGCGCCGTCACTTCGAGGATCTTTGCCCGGTTGCGGACCGCATCCGACCGCTCCTTGCGAGGGCGTGCCGTGATCTCGTCACTCACAGTAGTAGGACTCTAGTCCGGATGTCTGGGACCGCCACTCGAACCGCCAGTGGCTCACGTCACCGGTGAATCGCCAGTTCGCCGTCGGTCCGACGGTGCACGGTGCCACCCCAGGTCAGCGGGATGACCTCGGCCGCGATGGCCACCGCGGTCTCCTCCGGGGTCCGCGCCCGGGTCCAGGCCGATGGGCGAGGACAGCCGGGCGATGGCCGACCCGGTGACGCCTGCCGCGCGCGGCCGCTCCAGCACCGGCACGTCGAACTTGGGTCGTGGGTCAGCACGCAGATCACCGTGCACTCGTCGACGACGGCCCGGTCCAGCGCTCTTGTCCAGGCCGTCGGTGATGGCCGAGAGCACGTCCGACAACTCCGGATAGTCGGGCTGGACCAGGATCTCGACCACTCCGCCGCAGGTCAGCCCGACCTCGAACACGTCGTCCTCGCGCACGCCGTAGGTCACGGTCACCGGCTGCCCGGTCCGCGGCACCTCGCCTGCCAGTTCGTACACCGCGCCCTCGACGCAGCCGCCGGAGACGCTGCCGACGACCTCACCGTTCCCGGCGACGGCCATGGACGCGCCGGGCTGTCGGGGCGCGGAATTCCACGTGCGCACGACCGTGGCGACGGCGAAACGAACTCCGGGCCCGCCAGGCGGCGATGTCCTTGGCGATGTCTCGCACCGATTCCCCTCCCGTCACCGTGCGGCAGCAGCCTGAACAGGGCAGGGCATGCGTCAACCCCGCCGCAAGTCGATGCTTGACTGTGCGCGGTTGACACGGCCGCGTGCGGTGATGCCGAATGACACCGAAGATGGAGGTGGGTATGCAGCTGCCGGCGCCGTTCGAGTACGAGCGGGCCACGAGCGTCGCCCAGGCCATCGACCTGCTCCATCGCCTGGGGGAGACCGCTCGGCTGGTCGCGGGTGGACACAGCCTGCTGCCGATGATGAAGCTGCGGCTGGTGAACTTCGAGTACCTCATCGACATCAACGACCTACGGGACGAACTGGCCTACGTCGTCGTCGAGGACGACCTGGTGCGTATCGGCGCGCTGACCCGGCACCGCGAACTGCTGGAGTCGGCCGACCTGCTGGCCGCGTTCCCGATCTTCGCCGACGCCGAGCGCGTGATCGCCGACCCGCTGGTGCGCAACCGGGGTACGCTGGGCGGCTCGCTGTGTCAGGCCGATCCGTCCGAGGACCTGTCGGCGGTGTGCACAGCACTCGACGCCAGTTGTCTCATCCGTGGCCTGGACGGCGAGCGAGTGGTGTCGATGGAGGACTTCTACGTTGGCCCGTACCAGACGGCTGTCGGCCCCGAGGAGATGCTCATCGAGGTGCGTTTTCCATTGCTCCCCAACGGTTCCAGCGCATACGAGAAGGTCGACCGGCGGGCCGGTGACTGGGCTGTGGTGTCAGCGGGCAGTGCGGTCTGGCTGACTGCCGACGGTCTCATCGCCGACGCCCGCGTCGGGCTGGCCGCCGTCGGCCCGAACACGACGGGCATGCCGGCGATCTCCGCCGCTCTGCGCGGCCATCCGCCGTCGGAGGACATGTACATGCTGGCCGGCGAACTGGCTGCGCAGGGCTGCACTCCGGTGACGGACCAACGCGGCAGCGCCGAGTACAAACGGCACCTGGCCGCCGAACTGACCCGCCGCACCCTGTGCCGTGCGGTCGCTCGCGCCGGCGGTGGGTGAACATGCAGGTCACGATGATGGTCAACGGCGAAGAGGTCACCGAGGTGATCGAGGGCCGGCTGCTGCTCGTGCACTTCCTGCGTGATCACCTCGGCCTGACCGGCACCCACTGGGGCTGCGACACCAGCAACTGCGGCAGTTGCGTGGTGTGGCTGGACGACGAGCCGGTCAAGTCCTGCACGGTGCTGACCGCGATGGCGGGCGGACACGAGGTGCGCACCGTCGAGGACCTGGACGCGGACGGTGAACTCGACCCGGTGCAGCGCGGTTTCATGGCGTGCCACGGTCTCCAGTGCGGGTTCTGCACCCCGGGCATGATGATGACCGCGCGGGCGCTGCTGGACCGCAACCCCGACCCGACGCAGGCGGAGATCCGCGAGGCCATCTCCGGCCAGATCTGCCGGTGCACCGGTTACGCCAGCATCGTGCGCTCGGTGCGGTGGGCCGCCGCCGAGGAAGCCGGCGCCCACAGTGCCGTGGAGCAGTCATGACCGAACCCGACAACGACCAGCGCCCGGTCGGGCACGGGCGGATGCTGCGTAAGGAGGACCGGCGCTTCGTGCGCGGTCGCGGCCGGTTCATCGACGACATGCAGTTGCCCGGCATGCTCTACCTGGCCATCCTGCGCTCGCCGTCGGCACACGCGCGGATCACCCGCATCGACACCATCGCCGCCGAGTCGTATCCCAAGGTCAAGCTCGTGATGACCGGGGCCGACCTGGCGGCCAGGAAGCTCGCGTGGATGCCGACCCTGTCCGGTGACGTGCAGGCCGTGCTGGCCACCGACAAGGTGCGGTTCCAGGGCCAGGAGGTCGCGTTCGTCGTCGCGGAGGACCGGTATGCCGCTCGGGACGCGCTGGAACTGATCGACGTCGAGTACGAGCCGCTGCCGCCGGTGGTGGACGTGCGGACCGCGCTGGCGCCCGACGCTCCGGTGATCCGCACCGATCTGGACGGCAAGACCGACAACCTGTGCTTCGAGTGGGAAGCAGGCGACGCGGCGGCGACAGAGGCGGTGCTCGCATCCGCTGATGTCGTTGTGTTGCAAGACATGGTCTATCCACGGGTGCATCCGGCGCCGCTGGAGACCTGCGGGGCGATCGCCGACTACGACGACACCGACGAGAAGCTCACGATGTGGTCGACAACGCAGGCCCCGCACCTGCACCGCACCCTGTACGCGCTGTTCACCGGCCTGCCGGAACACAAGATCCGGGTCGTCTCACCGGACATCGGCGGCGGCTTCGGCAACAAGGTGCCGATCTATCCCGGCTACCTGTGCGCCATCACCGCGTCGGTCGCGCTGGGTCGGCCGGTGAAGTGGACGGAGGACCGGTCGGAGAACCTGACCAGTACCGGCTTCGCCCGCGACTACGTGATGCGCGGCGAGATCGCGGCCACCCGGGACGGCCGGATTCTCGGCCTGCGCTCGACCGTCCTGGCCGACCATGGCGCGTTCAACGGGATGGCGGCGCCCACCAACTATCCGGCCGGCTTCTACGGCGTGTTCACCGGCAGCTACGACATCCAGGCCGCCTATTGCCGGGTGACGGCCGTGCACACGAACAAGGCGCCAGGGGGAGTGGCCTACGCGTGCTCGTTCCGGATCACCGAGGCGGTGTACTTCGTCGAGCGCATGGTCGACTGCCTGGCCCACGAACTCGGCATGGATCCGGTCGAACTGCGGTTGCGCAACCTGATCCGGCCCGAGCAGTTCCCGTACCGGACCCGCACCGGCTGGACCTACGACTCCGGTGACTATCCGGCGACGCTGGCCGAGGCCATGCGCATCGCGGACTACGCGGGGCTGCGCCGGGAACAGGAGGAACGTCGTGCGCGCGGTGAGCTGATGGGCATCGGCGTGTCGGTGTTCACCGAGGCGGTGGGCGCAGGGCCACGGAAGGACATGGACATCCTCGGGCTGGGCATGGCCGACGCCTGCGAGCTGCGCATCCACCCGACCGGCAAGGCCGTGGTGCGCCTGGCCGTGCAGACGCAGGGTCAGGGGCATGAGACGACGTTCGCGCAGATCGTGGCCGAGGAGATCGGCATCCCGCCCGCCGACATCGATGTGGTGCACGGCGACACCGACCAGACACCGTTCGGGCTGGGCACCTACGGCAGCCGATCGACGCCCGTGTCCGGTGCGGCAGCCGTGCTGGTCACCAGGAAGGTCCGGGACAAGGCCCGGCTGATCGGCGCCGGTCTGCTGGAAGCCGCGCCGGCCGACCTGGTGTGGGACAAGGGCCGGTTCCACGTGCGTGGCGTGCCGGGGTCGGCGGTGACGATCCAGCAGATCGCGCGTGCGGCT